>JAOPZQ010000369.1 GCA_025964075.1 Solirubrobacterales bacterium
CGACGCCACGAGGTCCTCGCGCAGTCGGTCTTCCTGGAAGCGGCTGCTCGCGCGCGCGAGCGTCTCGCCGAGCCGGCGTGCAATGCCGGTCAGCGGTCCGGGACCGGCGTCGCTCTGTGCGGCCACCGGACCGCCGCTGAAGCCGTAGGCATCGATGCTCTCGAGGCGCGCGAGCGCCCGTGCCCGAGGCAGGACGAGCGCCCAGATCAGGAGTGCGACGGCGGCGCCGGCGAGCACCAGCGCGATGAATGCGAGCAGGATCATGCGAGGGCCTCCTGATCAGACCTTGATGTCGACGATCTTGCGGATCGCCGTCCAGCCGAAGACGATCATCATGACGCTGGCGACGATCATCACCCGGCCGATGGGATGGTGGAGCACCTCGTCGAAGTAGTGGGGGCGCGAGACGAGGATGAACGCAATCAGCGCGACGGGGAGGACCGACACGACCCCGCCGCCGAAGCGACCCTGAGCGGTGAGCGTGCGCACGAGGCGGCGAAGGTCGGCGCGCTCGCGGATCGTCTCGGTCACGCGATCGATGACCTCCGCGGTGTTGCCGCCGGTCTCGCGTTGGAGCGTCGCCACCAGCCCGACGTACTCGAGCTCTGGGCTGTGCATCCGGTCAGCCACCGTCGAGATCGCCGCATCGAGCGGGATGCCGAGTTGGTCGTCGGAGACGATCCGGCGGAACTCGCTCTTGGCGGGCTCCTGGGCGTCATCGGCCGCAACCGACATCGCGCCGACGAACGAGTGGCCGGCGCGCATCGCCGAGGCGATGACCTGCAGGTTGTCGGCCAGCTGCGAATCGAACGCGCGCCGCTGGCGCTCGGCGCGGACGTGGACGGCGAACCACACCGCCACCGGCACGAAGAACGCGATGACGCTGAGGCCGACGTTGCCCAGTCCCACGCCAAGCGCTAGCACGCAGAGCGTCGCCGTCAGCGTCGCGAGCGCGATGCGGACGGGCGGCGCCTCGGTGCCGCTGATCTCCACGTCCTCGGCGAACGCCGACCACAGCCGCGAGTGCGCGAGCGATCGCTCCGCGCTCAGCAGCATCGCCGGTGTGTGGTGCCCATGCTCAAGCTCGTGATTCCACGAGTCGTCGATGACGAATCCGGAGATGCGATCGCTCAGCGTGCGCCGCCGCGGCCTCAGGAGCAGGAACGCTCCGGTGCCGAGCAGAGCCGCTGCAATCAGGCATACGATGAGCGCCGCCGTCGTCGACGCCCACCCGTGGGTGGTCGTCGCCGCGGGCGCGTCGGCAATCCCAGAGAACGGCGGCGTCGTGTAGGTCGTGGTGGCCGCCCCGCGCACGCCGGCGACGGTGGCATTCACGGTCACCTTGGAGCCGAGCGGCGCAGTGCTGCGATAGGTCACCAGGTACTCGTTGCCGAAGCGGCGACCTAGTGCGTCGAAGATCCCTCCGAGCTGCTTCGACGACGCGGCCTCGGCGTAGGCACCGCCGGCGCCGGCCGCGAGGGTGCGCAACGACGACGCGGTGAAGCTGGGCGAGCGCAGGCCGACGGTGAAGACGCGCAGGTGCGTCCGGCTTGCCGCCGACGTGACCGCTCGCTCGCTGACTTGGCTGCCGACGTCCGCACCGTCCGAGAGCACGATGACCGAGCCCACCGCGACACCCGAACGCGCCAGCAGTTGCAGCGCGGACGACGTGGCGTCGAAGATGCGCGTGCCGCGACTCAGCGCCGGCGCCCGCGCGAGGACGCTGTCGATCTTCGTCGGGTCGCTCGTCGGAGCGAGTGCGATGGTTGGCGCATGGCTGAAGAACACGACGCCTAGCTGCTGGTCGGCGTTGCGCCGCGCAGCAAAGGCCCGGGCGGCCGCCATGGCATCGTCGATGGCCTGGCCGCGCATGCTCTGGCTGGCGTCGATCGCGAGCACGGTGGCGAAGCTCCGCGGGCCCGCCGCCCCGCCGGGGGTGACGTGGAGGTCACTGACGTCCCCCCCGTTCTCGGTGATCGCTACTTCACCGACGGTGAGCGCCTTGCGCTCCGGGAGCGTAAGCACGAACGAGCGCGCGGGGAACCTTCCGCTCTTGGCCTGGCTGATCGCCAGGTCTGCGCCGGCCGCCTGTGCGGCGGCCGGCACGAGCAGCGCCACGATGACTGCCGCCGCGAATCCTGCTGCACGACACCTCATCGCGCGCCCATCCTCGCCGCGAAGTCGGTGATCGTGGGCTGGTGCTCGCTCGCGAAGCTGTCGGGCAGGCGAACGCCCTTGCGCTCGAGCTTGTGCTCGAACGTGGGACGCAGACCGGTCCAGCGCAGCGACCCGATGACGTTGCGATCACCCGTGATGTCGTCGACGTGGAAGGTGAAGAGGTCCTGCGTCGTGATGACGTCACCCTCCATACGGAGGACCTCGGTGATCGCGACCACCTTGCGAGAGCCGTCGTGAAGGCGCTCGAGGTGGACGATCATGTCCAGCGCGGACGCCACCTGCTGCCGGATCGCGCGCATGGGCAGGTCGTAGCCCGCCATCAGCACCATCGTCTCCACGCGCGACAGCGCGTCGCGCGCCGAGTTGGAGTGGACGGTGGACAGCGAGCCGTCGTGGCCGGTGGACAGCGCCGTCAGCATGTCGAGCGACTCCGGACCGCGGACCTCGCCGACGATGATCCGATCCGGCCGCATGCGCAGCGCGTTGCGGACCAGCCGCCGGATC
>JAOPZQ010000255.1 GCA_025964075.1 Solirubrobacterales bacterium
ACCGGACGGCGACGCTCGCCCACGTCACCGGCCAGGGCGCGCTCGTCGCGCGCGACGTGCCGCTGCCCTGACCTACAGCCCGGCCGGGTGGCGCACCACGTAGCCGGCGGACGAGCGGTCGTTCGCCTGCCAGCGCGACGGGTTCGCGCCCGAGGTGTCGAAGCGCCGCCCGTTCACGACCATGTAGGCGTGGCTGGGGTTCGAGTAGATCGTGATGTACTTGCCCGGGCCGGGTGAGCCGTAGGACATGAGCGCGCTCGAGTCCTCGGGGCTCGACAGCAGGCCGCCGCCGTGGAGGGCGTAGGACACCGAGCCGGAGCAGTCGTAGCCCGACGAGGTGAACGAGCCGTGGCCGCCGCCGTAGACGTACGGCGTCGAGGCGATCTGGTTCGCCGCGGCGACCACGCCGTCCACGGCCGACGGGATGCCTCCGGTCGACGTGGCGCTCGAGGTCGACGTGTCGGTCGAGCTCGAGCTCCCGCCGCCGCCCTTGCGCTTGAGCGTGCGGCTCACGCCGGGATGGCCGAGCGCGGACCACGTGGCCGGTCCGACGACGCCGTCCGGGGTGAGGCCGTGGGCGCGCTGGAAGTCCTTGACCGCCGACTCGGTCCCCGGGCCGAACACGCCGTCGGCCCCGATCCCGAGGGCGGCCTGCAGGTCGCGGACCGCGCCGGACGCGGCGCCGGCCGACCCCGTGCCGGCGCCCGCCCCGCTGTCCGCGGTCCGCGCGCTCCCGTGGAGCGCGCCCCAGGTCGCGGGGCCGGCGATGCCGTCCGCCGCGAGGCCGTGAGCGCGCTGGAAGCGCTTAAGCGCATGGAGGGTCTGTGGACCGAAGATGCCGTCGGTGCCGACGCCGAGCGCGCGCTGGAGGGACGTGACGCTGCCCTGGGGCACGTGGCGCGAGACCGACAGGCCGCCGTTGGCGGCGCTCGCCGCCGCCGGCGCACCCGCGCCGAGGGCGGCGATCGTCGCCGGTCCGACGACGCCGTCGGGCGTCAGGCCGTGCGCACGCTGGAACGCCTTGACCGCGCGTGAGGTCCCGGGACCGAAGATCCCGTCGGTGCCGATGCCGAGCGCGCGCTGGACGCCGATCACCCGGGAGCCGTGGGCGCCGCGCTTCAGCGCGCCGCCGGTGGCGGCGCCGGCGGGAGCCGCGGAGCTGAGGATCTCCGCCGTGGGCGCGGCGGTGACCGCTACGACCGCCGCGAGGCCGAGCTTGCGATTGGCCGCCCAGCCGAGATCGGAGCGTTGGGCGGCGATCTCGCGCCGCAGGCGCGAGCGCTCGAGCGAGTCCAGGCAGACCTCCGGCAGGCTGAGATCCCGGTTCTGCTCGGCTGTCATGGGTACGTAGGGGTCACCGGGCAGGTGCCGGCCCTCGCGCCGCGCGCGCGAGCGGGCCAGCGATTCCGCCCACAGGTCACGGTGCGCCAGATCCCGCTGGACGTCAGTCACTCGAATCTCACCTCTATGTTCGACTGGTAAGCCTGCGAGGTGAGCTGACGGGCTCGGACCGTTGAAACGGCCCTACACGGCTGTCGCCATGATTCGCCCCCGCGGCCTGCGGCCACTCTGGGTCCCCCGCTCGCCACCCTCGGAAGGGCGACGATTCGGCTCGGAGGGCGTCGAGAGTACCAGAGCATTTCCTGCCCTGTGCAAGGAAACTTGCGCACCGGCGATCTGCACCCCCTGGTGCGCGGGTAGGCTCCGGCCATGGCCGCCTCCCTCATCCACACCTGCTATCGCATCATGGACATCGACCGCTCGGTCGCCTTCTACCGGGCCCTGGGGTTCGAGGAGACCGGGCGGCACCCGATCCGCGACGAGGCGATCAACGTCTTCATGAACCTCCCCGGAGACGGGGAGGAGCCCAAGCTCGAGCTCACCTGGAACAAGGACCGTGACGAGCCCTACGAGATCGGGACGGGATACGGGCACATCGCCGTCGCGATCGGCGAGCTCGACGCTACGCTCGCCGCGCTCGCCGAGCAGGGGATCGAGCCCGAGCGGCCGCCCTACACCGTGCGCGAGGGCGGCAGCCGCCTGTGCTTCGTGCGCGATCCGGACGGGTACCGGATCGAGCTGATCGAGCGTGGCGACTGAGGGCCGCCGCCTCGCGGTCATCGACCTCGGGTCGAACTCCTTCCGCCTCGTCGTCTTCGACGTCTCGCCGCGCGGGTCGTGGCGGCGGACCGACGAGATCTACGAGACCGTCCGCATCGGCGAGGGGCTGGGGGCGACCGGGCAGCTCGGCGAGGCCGCGATGGACCGGGCCCTGCATACGCTCGAGCTCTACGCGCATTTCTGCCGCTCGATGCGGATCGAGGACGTGCGGCCCGTCGCCACGAGCGCGATCCGCGACGCCGAGAACCGCCAGGACTTCCTGAAGCGCGCCGAGGCCGCGACCGACCTCCCGATCCGCGTGCTCTCGGGGGAGGAGGAGGCCCGCTACGGCTACCTCGCCGCCGTGAACTCGACCACGCTGGCCGACGGCCTCGTGCTCGACCTCGGGGGCGGCTCGCTCCAGCTGGTCCGCGTGGCCGGTCGGGAGAGCCAGCAGGGCGACTCGTGGCGGCTCGGCGCCGTGCGCATGAGCGAGCAGTTCCTGCCGGGCGAAGGGCGGGCGACGAGGAAGGCGCTGAAGGCGCTGACCGCGCACGTGCGCGCGGAGCTGAAGCGCGACAAGTGGGTGCGCGGCGCGGGCGAGCGGATGGTCGGGATCGGGGGCACCGTCCGGAACCTGGCGGCCGCGGTCCAGCACGCCTCGGGCGTCCCCGACTACGGCATCCAGGGGTTCGTGCTGACGACGGACGCGCTCGAGGACCTCGTGGCCGAGCTCGCCGGGCGGACCGTCGCCGAGCGCGGCGGCGTCGCCGGCATCAAACCCGGCCGCGCCGACGTGATCCTCGCCGGCGCGGTCGTGGTGCAGACGGCGATGGACCTCGCCGGCGCGAGCGGCATCGAGGCGACGGAGGCGGGCCTGCGCGAGGGCGTCTTCCTCGAGCACCTGCTGGCCGCCGAGCACCCGCCGCTGTTCGCGTCGGTGCGCGACGCGTCGGTGCGCAACCTCGCGCTCACCTACCACGAGGACCTGGCGCACCCCGAGCACGTCGCGCGGCTCGCGCTGCGGCTGTGGGACGCCCTCGCCGAGGCCGGTGCCCACGCCGGCGATCCGGACGAGCGCGAGCTCCTCGGGGCCGCGGCGATGCTCCACGACATCGGCATGGCCATCGACTACGACGACCACCACAAGCACTCGCGTTACCTGATCCGCTCCGCCGCGCCGCCGGGCTTCGACCCGCGCGAGCGGGCGCTGCTCGGTCAGATCGTCCGCTACCACCGCAAGGGCGACCCCTCGCTCGGCGAGGCGGCGGCGCTCGCGGGCCCCGGCGATTACGACCTGGTCCGCCGGTGCACGGCGATCCTCCGCGTGGTCGAGAACCTCGAGCGCTCGCGCGACCAGCTCGTTCGGGACATCGACGTCCGCTCGCGCAACGGAAGGATCGAGCTGCGCCTGCGCAGCGACGGCGACGACGCAGTCGCGCGCTGGGGCGCCGAGCGGCAGAGCCGGCTGTTCGAGCGCGCCTTCGGGCGGGAGCTGGAGCTCGCCTGAGGTCGCGTACCATCGAGGCCATGGAACCCGGCACCGCGCGTACACGGCTCGACTTCGACGCCGGCGAGCGCTTCGTCCCGCTCCGCCGGCAGCTCGGCCTCACGAGCTTCGGCCTCAACCAGATGCTGCTCGAGCCCGGGCAGCGCTCGCGGATCCATCGACACGAGCGCCAGGAGGAGGTCTACGTCGTCCTCGAGGGGACGCTCACGCTCTTCCTCGAGGGAGAGGAGCAGACGGTGGAGCGGGGCGAGATCGTGCGCGTGGCTCCGGAGATCCGCCGCCAGCTGCTGAACCGCGGACCCGGGCGCCTCGCGCTGCTCGCGCTCGGCGGCGCGGTG
>JAOPZQ010000406.1 GCA_025964075.1 Solirubrobacterales bacterium
CCCGTCCCCGTGGCCGCCGCGAGGATCCGGTCGGCGGGACGCAGCAGCGTGGGGCGCCGCCAGCCCTCGAACACGCCGGAGGCGATGGTCCCGCCCTCGTCGGAGACGTCGGGGATCGACTCGGAGAGGGCGCGGCGGAGATCGGCGAGCGTGCCGCGCTCCTCGGGGACGACCGCGAGCGCGCGGTCCAGGGCGGCGGAGAGCCCGGGCGGCAGGTCGCGGCGGCGCCGGGCGAGCGTGGGGAGGGGACGCCCGAGGCGTCGTGCCGTCGCCGCCGGCGTGGCGGCGCGGACGGGGTTGTCGCCGGCGAGGCCCTCGTAGAGGACGAGCGCGAGCGCGTAGAGGTCGGCGGCCGGCGTCACCCGGGCGCCCTCGGCCTGCTCCGGCGCCATGTACGCGAGCGTCCCTACGATGTCGCCCGTGCGGGTCAGGAGCTCCCCGCCGGCGACGTGAGCGACGCCGAAGTCCGTGAGCTTGGCGATGCCCGCGCCCTGCGCCGGGTCGTCCGGGACCATCACGTTCGAGGGCTTGACGTCCCGGTGGATGACGCCCTGGGCGTGGGCGTGCGCGAGCGCGTCGCAGAGCGCGACTCCGAGGCAGGCGATGTCGCGATCCGAGAGCGCCCCGTCCGCGTAGAGATCGGCCAGGGTCTCCCCGGCGACGAGCTCCGAGACGAGGTACGCGGTCCGGTCCTCCTCGCCCGCCTCGTAAAGCATCACGATGCCGGGATGGTTGAGGCGCGCCGCGGCCAGCGCCTCCCGGCCCTTCTCCGCCGTCGCCGACGGGATCACCTTGACCGCGACCTCGCGGACCAGCCGCTCGTCGTGCGCGAGCCACACGGTCCCGAACGCCCCGGCGCCGAGGGGGCGCCGCAGGCGGTAGCGGCCGAGCACGAGGTCGGGGGGATCCCAGGGCGAATCGTCGCTGTCCCCGGCGAGCCGCCGCGTGATGCGCATGCCCCCGGGGTCGCTCCACGCCTGGGTACGCGTGGGGTCGGTCGGAGGAGACGGTCGACGCGCCATCGGCGCGGTGTTCGCCGCCGGAGGAAGGCTCCCTGCCGGCCACGGCGTAGAGGGTGTCCCGCACGCCGCCGCCCAGCCTTCCTTCCCGGGGCTATGCCGCCCGCTCGCCGTCCGGGCTCGCCGGTCCGGGGGGGAGCCCCGTCATCCGGCTCCCCGGTCATACTGGCAGCGGTCCTTCCCCCGCTAGGAGCGATCTTTGTCGTTCTTCGACGACGTCGACGAGCCCCGCACCGAGTCGCGGCCACGCCGGGCCGCTCCGTCCGGGCGCCGGCCGCCGCCGATCGATCCGCAGACCTTGAGAGTGCGCCGACTCACGGCGCTCGGCGTCGGCGTGGTCGCGCTCATCCTCCTGATCGTGATCGTGAAGGGGTGCGTCGACAGCCAGGCCAAGCAGGCGCTCAAGGACTACGACCGCAACGTGGCCCGCGTCGCCCAGGCATCCGACAACCAGGTCAAGAGCCCGCTGTTCAACCTGCTCTCGCACACGGCGGGCAAGCAGCCTCAGGACGTCGCGACGTCGATCAACCAGCTCAAGGTGGTAGCGGACGGCCAGATCAAGCAGGCAGAGAAGATCAACGTGCCGGACGAGGTCCACGACGCGCAGGTGGACTTCCTGCTGACGCTGGAGCTGCGGCGCGACGCGGTGGCTCGGATCGCCAGCAACATCGAGTCGGCCATGAGCCGCACGGGCGCCGCCTCGGGCGCGATCCAGAAGATCGCCGGCCAGAACCAGGCGTTCCTGGCGTCCTACGTCGTGTTCTCCCAGCAGACCGTCCCCCTCATCACCTCGGGGCTGACGAAGAAGGGCATCGCGGTCGGCGGCACCGGTGAGCCCATCCCGACGATGCAGTCGGTGCCGAACCTCGAGTGGCTGCGGCCCGACTACGTGGCCAGCGCGCTGAACGCGTCGGTGACCAACACGTCGGGCAGCAACGCCGGCCCGATCAAGCCGGGCAGCCACGGCCACGGGCTGCTCGCCGTGTCCGCCGGGAGCATCACCCTGACGCCGGGCACGACGGCGCGCATCCCGGCCTCGCCGGCGCCGGTCTTCGCGGTCAAGTACCAGAACCAGGGGTCGAACGACGAGACCAACGTGCGCGTCCGGCTGCAGGTCAGCGGATCGGGAGCCCCGATCAGCGAGACGAAGACGGTCCCGCAGACCAAGGCCGGCCAGACGGGCACGGTCAACATCGGCCTCACGAAGACCCCTCCACGGGGCACGGTCGTCACCGTCAAGGTCACGGTCCTACCGGTCCGGGGCGAGGGGACGACGTCCAACAACTCGCAGAGCTATCAGGTGTTGTTCACCGGGTAGGCCCGTCGGCGGGCCGCTGCCCGCCGTCCTATCCTTCCCCCGATGCACAGCCTCAGCTCGACGACCGGCATCGTGGCACTCGCCGCCGGCGGCGTCGCCGTGGTCGCCCTGCTCGCGGCCGTGGCCCTCGCCGTCCAGCTCCGGGGCGTGCGTCGCGCCCAGCGGATCGTGCTCGGCGACTCCGGCGCGCAGGACCTGGCCGCCCACGCGAGCGAGCTGCAGCGCGCGTTCCGCGAGCTGCACTCCTACGTCGAGGACGTCGCCGCGCAGCTCCACGGCCGCATGAGCGAGGCCGAGACCCGGCTCGACGAGACGCTGGCCTACCGTTCGCTCGTCCGCTACGACGCGTACAACGAGATGTCCGGGCGCCAGTCCATGACGATCGCGCTCCTCGATGCCTCCCAGTCGGGCGTGGTGCTGTCCTCGATCCACCACCGCGACCAGGCCCGCCTCTACGCCAAGCAGGTGATCGCCGGCCGGCCCGAGCACGAGCTCTCCCCCGAGGAAAGCGAGGCCGTGAAGCTGGCGCTGTCCTCCGGCGGCGGCGGCCGGGGCGACGCCGCCGGGCCCCAGTGACGCCGGGCGCCCCGCGCCTGCGGATCGGCTACCTCGGACCGGACGGCACGTTCAGCCACGAGGCGGTGCTCGACGCGATCGCGGATCCCGACGAGGTCGAGCTCGTCGCGCTGCCGACGGTCTACGACACGGTCATGGCGGTCCACGACGGCCGCGTCGACCGCGGCCTTGTCCCGATCGAGAACTCGCTCGAGGGATCCGTGAACGCCACCCTCGACGCTCTCGCGGTCGAGACGGAGGACGTGGCCATCGTCGGCGAGTCCGTGCACGCCGTCCGCCATTGCCTCATCGCGCGGGAGCCGATGGAGCTCGAGGAAGTCGAAGAGGTCATCTCCCATCCTCAGGCGAACGCCCAGTGCGCCAGGTTCATCCGCGACCGGCTCCCGGGCGCCAGTGTCCTGTCCGCGAGCTCAACGGCGGAGGCGGTCCGCATGGTCGCCGCGCAGGGCGGCCGCCGCGCCGCGCTCAGCACGCGCCTGGCGGCCGAGCTCTACGGCTGCGAGGTCCTCCGGGCGGGCGTCGAGGACGTCGCCGAGAACGAGACGCGCTTCGTGTGGATCGCCCGCCGCGACGCCGAGACTCCCGGCGAGCGGCACGGGCCCTGGAAGACCTCGCTCGTCTTCTGGGGCGTCGGCGCCGAGGCGCCCGGGTGGCTCGTGCGCTGCCTCTCCGAGTTCGCGTTCCGCGGGGTCAACCTGACGCGCATCGAGTCGCGGCCGCGCAAGCAGGGCCTGGGCCGCTACATGTTCTTCATCGACCTCGAGGGTCGCGACACCGACCGCCCGGTGGCCGAGGCGGTCGCCGCGCTCGAGGGTCAGACCGAGCGGGTGCGGGTCGTGGGTTCGTACCCGGCGGCGTAGGCGCCGCACGCGGCCAGCCCCGGCCTCGCTTCGCACCGACCGGGAGGGGCCGCCGGAGGGTCCCGGTACACTGCTCCGCGAAGCGATGAGCGCGTCAGTACCACCAGTCCCAGTGGGGTCCGCGCCGCCTCTGGAGCACCAGCGGCGCGGGCGCGACGGTGGTCGGGTGCTCGTCCTCAACGCAACCTTCGAGCCGATCAACGTGTGCACGGTGCGCCGCGCCGTCGTCCTCATGCTCAAGGGCAAGGCCGAGCTCCTCGAGCACGGCGTCCACGAGCTCCACTCGGCCAGCGCCACCGTGCCGCGACCGGCCGTGATCCGCCTCGTCACCTACGTCCGGATCCCGCGCGACCCGCACCGGCGCAAGATCACCCGGCGGGCGGTGTTCGCCCGCGACGGCTGGACATGCCAGTACTGCGGCTCCCGGTCGAACCTCACCGTCGATCACGTGATCCCGCGCTCCAAGGGCGGCGGGTCGAACTGGGACAACATCGTCGCCTCGTGCGCGCCGTGCAACCGGCGCAAGGGGGACTTCCTCCCCCCTCAGGCGGGCATGACCCTGCGCCGCGCCCCTCGGGTGCCGAATCCGCAGGTGTTCATCCACGTCGCGAGCCCGACGATCCCGCCCGCGTGGCGGCAGTACCTGGCCGAAGCCGCTTAACGACGAAGGGCGCCGTCGAAACGGCGCCCTTCGTTTACGACTGTGGCTGCCTGGAATCGCGAGCGGCTCACCTGCCTTCAGTGGGCCGGGAGGGACGAATCCCCGACGCCGGTCGCGACGGTGTCTCGGTTGGACTCCGCCAGGCGGCGGTCAGCCTGCTGTCCTAACGGCCGGACACCTCCAGCGTCCCGCAAGAACTGTCACTCAACTAGGACCACCTCCTTTCTCTGGTCCGATCAGATTAGCGGACGCCATCGGACGGACGGGCCGCTACGTCGAGATCGTCCCTCAGGAGACCGGTCAGTCGTCGAGATCCGGCTCGGGCGCCTCGTCGGAGGCGTCCTCGGACCCGTCGCCGGCGGGGCCGTCGAGCCCGCCGTCGAGCCCGTCGTCGACGAGCTCGGAGTCCAGGTCCACCGGGCCGAGGGCCTCCAGCGGCAGCGAGCCGTCCTCGGCCACCGGCGCGGCGGTGACCGCGTCCGTCTCCGCGACGAGCGCGACGGCGCTGACGACGTCGTCCTCGCGGAGGTTCATCACGCGGACCCCCTGCGAGCCCCGGCCGTAGCGGTTGATCCCGCGCACCGAGGTCCTCTGCACCATGCCCTCGCGCGAGATGAAGACGAGCTCCTGGTGCTCGCGCACGATCAGCGCGCCGGCGAGCCCACCGCGCCTCTCGGTCAGCTGGATCGTCTTCACGCCCATCGTCCCGCGGCCCTTGACCGGGTAGTCGGCGATCGCCGTGCGCTTCCCGAACCCGTTCTCGGTGACCACTAGCAGCTCGGTGTCGTCGCGAGCGACGTCCATCGTCAGCACCGCGTTGCCCTTCTGCGCGACGTTCATGCCGCGGACACCGCTCGTGTCGCGGCCCATCGGCCGCGCCTGGGTCTCGTTGAACCGCGCCGCCTGGCCGGACCGGGAGACCATGATGATGTCGTCCTCGCCCGAGGTCACGCGGACCTGGATCAGCTCGTCGTCGTCGCGGATGTTGATCGCGATGATGCCGTCGGCCTTGATCGGCGTGTTGTAGGCCTGGAACGCGGTCTTCTTGACCATGCCCTTACGCGTCGCGAACACGAGGTAGGCGCCCTCGTTGAAGTCGCGCGTGGCGAGCACCGACTCGACGCGTTCGCCCTCGCGCAGCGGGAGCAGGTTGACGAGCGCCCGGCCCTTCGACGTCCGCGCGCCCTCCGGCAGCTCGTAGACCTTGAGCCGGTAGATCTTCCCCCGGTTCGTGAAGAAGAGCAGGTAGTCGTGCGTCGAGGAGATGAAGAGGTGCTCTATGTAGTCGCCCTCCTTCATGTCCATCCCGGTGACGCCGACGCCGCCCCGCCGCTGCATCCGGTAGGTCGCGAGGGGCAGCGACTTGATGTAGCCGCTCTTCGTGATCGCGATGACCATCTGCTGATCGGCGATCAGGTCCTCGATGTCGATCTCGCCCTCGGCGTACGTGATCTCCGTGCGCCGCTCGTCGCCGTAGGCGTCGACGATCTCGGTGAGCTCCTCCTTGATCAGCCCGAGGACGCGGGACTCGTCGCCGAGGATCTCGCGCAGCTCCTTGATCTGCTCGAGGAGGTCGGCGTGGTCGGAGCGGATCTTGTCCGCCTCCAGCGCCGTGAGTCGGCGCAGCGTCAGCTGGAGGATCGCCTCGGCCTGGACCGTGGTGAGCTCGAAGCGCTCGCAGAGACCGCTCCGCGCGCTCTCCGGATCCGGCGAGCTGCGGATCAGCGCGATGACCTCGTCGAGGTGGTCGAGCGCGATCAGCAGGCCCTCGAGGATGTGCGCCTGGCGCTCGGCCTTCTCGAGGCGGAACTTCGTGCGGCGGACGACGACCTCGCGCTGGTGGTCGACGTAGTGCTGGATGACGTCGCGCAGCGGCAGGGTGCGCGGCACGCCGTCGACGAGCGCCACCGTGTTGACGCCGAACGTCGTCTGCATCGAGGTTTGCTTGTAGAGCTTGTTGAGCACGACCTTGGGCAGCGCGTCACGCTTGAGCTCGATCACCAGCCGCATGCCGCGCATGTCCGATTCGTCGCGCAGGTCGGAGATCTCGGGGATCCGCTTGTCGTGCACGAGCTCGGCGATCTTCAGGATGAGGCCGCCCTCGCCGCCCTTTCGGACCTGGAAGGGCAGCTCGGTGACGATGATCGCCTCCTTGCCCTGCCCGATCGGCTCGATGTGTGCGCGCGCCTGCACGCGGACCCGGCCCCGGCCCGTCTCGTAGGCCTCCCGGATCCCCGAGGTGCCGAGGATGATCCCGCCCGTCGGGAAGTCCGGGCCCTTGATGTGGCGCATCAGGCCCTCGACCTGGATCTCGGGGTCGTCGATGTAGGCGATCGTCGCCGCTACCACCTCGCGGAGGTTGTGCGGCGGGATGTTCGTCGCCATGCCGACGGCGATTCCCGACGAGCCGTTGACCAGCAGGTTCGGGAACCGGGCCGGCAGGACGACCGGCTCCTGGTTCTTCCCGTCGTAGTTCGGCACGAAGTCGACGGTGTCCTCGTCGATGTCGCGCAGCATCTCCGTGGCCATCCGGGCCAGTCGGGCCTCGGTGTACCGCATGGCGGCCGCCGAGTCGCCGTCGACCGAGCCGAAGTTCCCCTGGCCGTCGACGAGCTGGTAGCGCATCGAGAAGTCCTGCGCCAGGCGGACGAGCGTGTCGTAGATCGACGCGTCGCCGTGCGGGTGGTACTTGCCCATCACGTCCCCGACGATGCGGGAGCACTTGAAGCGGGAGCGAGTCGGGCCCAGGCCGTTCTCGTTCATCGAGAAGAGGACGCGCCGGTGGACGGGCTTCAGCCCGTCACGCACGTCGGGCAGCGCGCGCCCGACGATGACCGACATCGCGTAGTCGAGATACGCAGAGCGCATCTCCTCCTCGAGGCCGCGCGGCTCGATGTTGCCGCCGGTGAGCTGGTCGGACGTGCTCATGGGATCAGATGTCCAGGTTCATGACGGAGCGGGCGTTGGACTCGATGAACTCACGGCGCGGCTCGACCTGGTCGCCCATCAGCATCGAGAAGATGCGGTCGGCTTCGACCGCGTCCTCCATCGTCACCTGCGCGAGCGTGCGCGTGGCGGGGTCCATCGTGGTCGCGCGAAGCTGGGCGGCGTCCATCTCGCCGAGGCCCTTGAAGCGGTTGACGTCGACGCCCTTGCTCGCGAGCTCGAGCACGCGGCGCCGGAGCTGGTCGAAGGACACGGCCTCCGCCTCCTGGTCGCCGAGGACGATGCGGAACGGCGGCATGCCCGCCGCCGACCCGAGCTCTCCGTGCACGCGCATGATCTGCCGGTACTCCTCGCGCTCGAACAGCGCCGGGCGGATGCGGTAGGTGCGCGCATGACCGGTCTTGCGCTCGACGGCGCGGAGGTTGATCTCGCCCGGGGCGTCGCCGCCGGCGAGCGCGAGCTCGAACGCGCGGCCGTTGCCATCGCCGTTCGCGCCGAGGAGCCGTCGCAGCGCGTCGACCCCGTCGAGCTGGTCGTCGAGCAGGTTCGAGGTCTCGAGGAAGGCGACGAGGTCGTGACCGACCGCGGCGCGCAGCGCCGACGCCCAGCCCTCGTACTGCTTCAGCAGCCGGGTGTAGCGCTTCCACCGCGCCTCGGTGAGCCGGAACGGGGTGTTGTGGCGGTCGAAGATCTCGAAGCGCTCGAGCTTGTCGGAGAGGAGCGTCTCCTCGAGCTCGCCCTCCTTCTCGATGTAGCGCTCCTGCTTGCCCTGCTTCAGCCGGTAGAGCGGAGGCTTGGCCATGTACACGTAGCCGGCCTCGATCAGCTCCTGCATCTCGCGGAAGAGGAGCGTGAGGACGAGCGTCCGGATATGGGCGCCGTCGACGTCGGCGTCGGTCATCAGGATGACCTTGTGGTAGCGGGCGCGTTCGAGGTCGAACTCGTCGCGCACGCCCGTGCCGATCGCGGTGATCAGCGCCTGGACCTCCGTGTTGCCGAGGACCTTGTCGATCCGGCTCTTCTCGACGTTAAGGATCTTCCCGCGCAGCGGCAGGATCGCCTGCGTGTTGCGGTCGCGGCCCTGCTTGGCCGAGCCGCCCGCGGAGTCGCCCTCGACGATGAAGAGCTCGGCCAGCGAGGGGTCCTTCACCGAGCAGTCGGCGAGCTTGCCCGGCAGCGCCGAGTTCTCGAGCGCCGACTTCCGCCGCATCAGGTTGCGCGCGTTGCGCGCGGCGTCGCGGGCTCGGGCGGCGGAGACGGCCTTCTCGATCACGCGCCGCGAGTCCTGCGGGTTCTCCTCGAGGAACTCGGAGAGCCGCTGGTTGACGATCGACTCGACGAAGCCCTGCATGCCCGGGTTGCCGAGCTTGGTCTTCGTCTGCCCCTCGAACTGCGGGTCGGCGAGCTTGGCGGAGACGACCGCCGTCAGCCCCTCGCGGACGTCCTCGCCCTCGAGGTTCTTGTCCTTGTCCTTGAGGATGCCCTTCTCCCGGGCGAACCGGTTGAGCGTCCGCGTGAGGGCGGCGCGAAACCCGGAGAGATGCGTGCCGCCCTCGTGCGTGTTGATGTTGTTGGCGAACGAGAAGATCGACTCCTGGTAGGAGGCGTTCCACTGCATCGCGACCTCGACCGCACCCTCGTCGCTCTCGCCCTCGAAGAAGACGATCTTCTTCTGGATCGGCTCCTTGTTGGCGTTGAGATAGGCGACGAAGTCCTCGATGCCGCCCTCGTACTGGAACTCGGTGCGGCTCCCCTCGCCACGCTCGTCGACGAGGATCACGCGCAAGCCGCGTGTCAGGAATGCGGTCTCCCGCAGGCGCTCCTCGAGCACGGGCGTCTCGAAGTCGAGCGCGTTGAAGATGTCGGCGTCCGGGACGAACGTGATCGTCGTGCCGGTCTCCTTGGTCGGCGCGCCCTTGGCGAGCGGCGCTTGCGGCGCGCCGCGGCGGTACTCCTGCGTCCACTTGTGGCCGTCGCGGCGGACCTCGACGTTCAGGCGCTCGGACAGCGCGTTGACCACCGAGGCGCCGACTCCGTGCAGGCCGCCGGACACCTTGTAGCCGCCGCCGTCGCCGAACTTGCCGCCGGCGTGCAGGACCGTGAACACGACCTCGACGGCCGGCTTCTGCTCCTTCTCCATCGTGGCGACGGGGATGCCGCGGCCGTTGTCCGACACGGTGACCGAGTTGTCGGGATGGATGACGATGTCGACCTGATCGCAGTAGCCGGCGATCGCCTCGTCGACCGAGTTGTCGACGATCTCCCACACGAGGTGGTGCAGGCCACGCGAGCCCGTCGACCCGATGTACATACCGGGTCGCTTGCGTACCGCCTCGAGACCTTCGAGAACGGTGATGTCCTGGGCGTCGTAGCTTCCCTCGGAACGAGGGCGCCCGGTGCCGTCTGTGCCTGCCAAGAGTCCTCCGTAGACGTGCCTGCGCCCCGACGTGCCACCTTCTAGCGGCGGGCCGGGGCGCTAAAAGTTCGTTGACAGAACAATAGCACAATAGGCGGTCGGATCCGGCTCCTTAGGCGGGCTAAAACTCCTGCAAATCGGCGCAAACGAGAGCGCCGCGAAGCCGTCCCGGGGGCGCTCGTTCGCGGGCGCGATCAGACCGGCCGCCAGGCGGACGTCGTCACGCACCGAAGACGGTGCACGGCGGTACGTCCGAGAGCCTCGTTCAGGCGCTCGATCAGGGGTGGTCCCATCAGGTCCAGCTCGCTCGCCCAGACGGCCGAGGAGCACCCGATCGTGAGCACGCCCCCGCGCTCCGCCTTCGGCCACGCCTCCGCGGCGATTGCCGGGCCGGCGACACCGGGCCAAAGCCGCTGCGCCTCCGCGAGCAGCGTCGCCGGCTCGAGCTCCCGGCTCAGCCGCTCCAGTGCGGCGCTCAGCGGGCGCGGCGCCCGGCGGCTCATGCGCGCCCTCCTGCTACCCGCTCGGCGTC
>JAOPZQ010000410.1 GCA_025964075.1 Solirubrobacterales bacterium
GCGCGCGCGCCGTCCCGCACCCGCACGCTGCGCAGCCCGCAGGCGGCCGCGATCTCGCCCTGCTCCATGTGCTTGGGATAGCGGCGCGGGGCGGGATCGTCGGACTCCGCCGTGTCGGCGACGAGAGCGAGCACCGGCGAGCCCGCCTTGCGGGCGGCGACGAGCGCCGTGAGGGCGTTCGTGAAGCCCGGCCCACGACTGATCAGGCAGACCCCGAGCCCGCCGGTGGCCCGCGCGTAGCCGTCCGCGGCGGACACCGCGGCCGACTCGTGGCGGGTCGAGTAGTAGCGCGTCTCCCCCCGCTCGGCGATCGCGACCGTGAGCTTGGCGGTCTCCTCCCCCATCAGCCCGAAGACCGCGCCGAGGCCGAGGTCCGCGAACGTCCGCGCCAGGGCCTCGTAGACGGGTTCGCTCATGCCGCACCGAGAGACGAGACGGCCCCGGCGTCCGCTTCCACCAGCGCGCGGATCGCGACGTTGCGCTCGCGGCTGGTGAGGAACTCGAGCGTACGCAGGCCGAGGGGATCGACGGTGCCGCGCAGGGCGTCGAGCTCGCCGTCGGTGGGCGGCTCGGTCTCCCGAGGGACGTCCGGCGCCTCGACCGCGATCGGCGTGCGCGCGCGGACCTGCTCGAGCGTCGCGCCGGGATGCAGCGAGACGACCTGCAGCGCGCCGCCGGCGAACTCGAACAGGCCGAGATCGGTGACGAGGCGCTCCGCGCGCGTGCGCGTGATCTCGCCGCCCAGCCCGTCTCCCCCGACTCCGCTCAGCACGTCGACCCGCTCGGTGAAGACGCGCGGCTCGTGGCGCGGCAGGTACAGGTGCACCTGCTCGTGGAGCGCCATCGTGTCGGGGATCCCGACGGCGCCCGGCAGGCGCACCGGCCCGCGGCCGACGCGATGGATGCGCACGTTGTTGGTGTGGCCGAAGCGGTCGACCTGGGCCGGGCGGAGGTACTCCTTCCAGCGCTCCGGGCGGCGCGGCAGGTACGCCGGGAGATGCCAGAGCACCATCTCCGTGTAGGAGATGGTGCGCGTCGCGGCGGCGGCCGCGGCGCTCTCGTTGCCGTGGAGCCGCAGCGGGAGCGCGACGTCCCGGAAGGAGCCGGTGATCGCCGAGAAGATCGTCAGCCGCGGTGCGTGGGTCGCGCGCGCGAGCTCGTAGGCGGCGGCGGGCAGGAACGTGCCGATGCCCTCGAGCACGACGTCGCCGTCGTCGATCTGCCGGGCCATCACCGCGCACATGAGCTCGTCGATCGTCCAGCCGGGAGCGCTCATCGCGCCTCCGCCAGGTCGATCAGCGCCACACGGTCGTGCTCGTAGTGCGGCAGGCACGACGTCGGCCGCGCACCGTCGGGCGCCTCGACCACGTGGTCGACCTGGAACGCGAGGAGGTCGGCCTCGCCGAGCGCGCGGAGCTCGTCCGGGGCGAGGACGCGCTCGGCGGTGACGATCGTCACCGCCGACGCGCAGGCGGCGGCGTGGTCCACGGCCAGGCCCGTGCGGAGGATCGCGTTCCCGTGCGAGTCCGCCCACGGCGCGTGGATGACCGCGACGTCCGGTCGGATCGGGGGAAGCGTGAGCAGCTCGCGACCGCTCGCCGGGTCGACCAGCCGGCCGATGTCCGGGCGCAGGTCCGGGTAGTCGGTCCCGACGAGCGCGCGCGTCGAGGGGAACCACGGGAGCCCGAGCACGGCGGCCTGGAGCCCCGCCGCGATCGTGAACTCGGTCTCGTCGACGAGCTCGATCACGCCGTCCTCCGCCGCCGCGCGGATGCCGAGGGAGGGGCCGTAGATCTCGAGCCCGGCGTAGGTGGTGCGGACGACGTCGAGGCATCCGCCGTCCAGCAGCACCTCCGTCTCGACGCCGGCCGTGAACGTCACCACGGTCAGCTTCTGCACGGCGGCGAGGACGAGCGCCCGGCAGAACGCGACCGGACGCCGCGCGAGGAGCATCCCGCCGAGGAAGAGCGTCGATTCCGACGCCACCGTCGCCAGCGCGGACGGCAGGGAGGTGAGCTTCGACGTTGACAGGCCGCCGCTGAGTCTCGCGAATCGGCGGGGCGAATCAATGGCCTCGGAGCCCCGACTGGCGGATACGACAGTCGTCCCGGAGGGGTTACGGGTCCAGCATGGATCCAGCAATGTCGCTCAAGGAAGCAGTCGACTCCGCGCTGGCGCAGGAGCCCAGCGGAGCGGCGCTCGGCGACGCGCTGCGCCTGATCCGCGAGGAGCTGGACGTGGACCGCATCTCGCTCCACGCGATCAACGAGGCGAGGGGCACGTTCCGCGTGATCGCCGACGCCGGCGACGCCATCCTGCCCTCGGGCACGGAGCTGCCGCTCGAGACCACCACCCAGGTGCGCGTGCCGGCGCTCGGCGAGGTGTTCTCGAGCAGCTCGTTCGAGGGCGACGCGGACTTCGACCACTCGCTCGACCAGCTCGTGTGCGACATGGGCTTCCGCTCGGGCTGCTCGGTGCCCCTCCTGATCGGGACGCGGTCGGTCGGCGGCCTGTGCATCAGCTCGCGGGCGACCGACCTCGACTGCGAGCCGCTCATCGACGCGCTCAACGACGTCAGCACGAGCATCACGCTGGCCGTGCACGCCGCGCGCACCGCCCCGCCGCCGCGCATCCTCGTCTGCCACGACGACCCGCTCGTCGCCGAGGGTCTCGCCCGCGTCCTCGAGAACTCGCTCGCCGCCGAGATCGAGATCTGCACGACGCCGGCCGAGGCGCTGGAGCAGTCGCGGGAGCCGAGCTCGCGCGTCGACACGCTCGTGTGCGACAGCTTCTTCGCCGGCGAGCGCGTGGACAGCTTCCTGCGCACGATGCGCTCGGGCGGCTCGAGCGCGCCGGCGCTGGTCGTCGCCTCGAGCAGCTCCTCGCTGGGCCGGACCCTCGCGCTGCGCGGCGGCGCGGCCGGCTACGTGCTGCGCACCGACGGGCCGACGCGCATCATCGAGGCGGTGCAGCGGCTGCGCACGGGTCAGGCGAGCGGGTTCGACCTGACCGGCACGGCCGCCGCCGAGGCGGAGGAGGCGATGACTCACCTCACGGCTCAGGAGGCGCGGGTCCTCCTGCTGCTGGAGCGCGGGCTTCGCTTCAAGCAGATCGCGCTCCGGATGAACATCTCGGAGTCGACGGCCAAGGGCTACGCCCGGAACCTGTTCGCGAAGCTGAACGTCCACTCGCGCGGCGAGGCGGTCTTCGAGGCCCGGCGCCAGGGCGTGCTCGAGTTCCTCGAGGTCGGCGAGCCCACCTCCGGGAACGCCTGATCGATGACGCTCGGCTCCTACCGGACGATGTGCCGGATCCGCGCGTTCGAGGAGCAGGCCGAGGAGGCGTTCGCCCGCGAGCTGGTCGTCGGCGCGCTGCACGTGTCGATCGGCCAGGAGGCGGTGGCGGCCGGCGTCTGCGCGCACCTGCGCACGGCGGACCTGATCACCTCGACCCATCGCGGGCACGGTCACGCGCTCGCCAAGGGCGTCGACGCGACGGCGATGATGCGCGAGCTGCTGGGCCGGAGCGGCGGGTGCTGCGACGGGAAGGGCGGCTCGATGCACATCGCCGACCTCGCGGTGGGGATGCTCGGCGCCAACGGGATCGTGCCGGACGGGCTGACGGTGGCCGTCGGCGCGGCGCACTCGCTCGTGCTGCGGGGCGTCGACGCCGTCGCGGTCACGTTCTTCGGCGACGGCGGCGCCAACCGGGGCCCGTACCTCGAAGGGCAGAACTGGGCGAAGACCTTCGAGCTGCCCGTGCTCTTCGTGTGCGAGGACAACACGTTCGCGTCGACCACCCGGAGCGCGCGCGTGACCGCCGGCCCGGGCGCGGACGCGCGGGCGGAGGCCGTCGGCGTGTCGGCGCGCCGCGTCGACGGCAAC
>JAOPZQ010000491.1 GCA_025964075.1 Solirubrobacterales bacterium
GTTGCCGGCGAGCGCCGCGCGGGCGAGCGCCCTACCCGTCGCGGCGCGCATCGAAGGCGTCCCGCACGGCGGGCGCCAGGTCCGGATCGGCGAGCGCGTAATCCACGAACGCGGCAGCGTAGCCGGCGGGCGAGCCGACGTCCTGGCGTCTCACGCCGGCGGGCAGGGGGACGGCGGCGATCCGCGCGCCGGCCGCGACGAGCCGCGCGAGCGCATCGGTGAGCTGGACCTCGCCGCCCGAGCCGGCCTCCGTGGCGCGCAGCGCGGCGAAGATCGCCGGCGGCAGCACGTAGCGCGCGGCGATCGCGAGGTCGCTCGGGGCGGTGCCCGGCGCCGGCTTCTCGACGAGCTCCCGGATGAGGCCGTCCCCGTGCGTCCCGACGATCCCGTAGTGGCTCGCGCGCTCGGGCGCGACCCGCTCGACCGCGACCGCGCCGTCGAGGTCGCGCGCGGCGACGACGTCGAGCAGCGCGCGGAGCGCGGCCGGACCGCCGAACAGCGCGTCCGGGAGCGCGACGACGAACGGCTCCTCGCCGGTCTCGCCCTCGGCTTGGAGGACCGCGTCGCCGAGACCGAGCGGGTCCGCCTGCCACGCGACGCTCACCGCGGGGTTCCCGCTCAGGTGCTCGAGCAGCGCGCGCTTCCCGGGGGCGGCGACGAGGACGACGCGCGCGACGCCGGCCGCGTTCAGCTCGTCGAGCACGTGATCGAGGACCGGCCGCGTCCCGAGCGGCAGCAGCTCCTTGGGCACCGCCCGCGTCACCGGCGCCAGGCGCGTCCCGCGCCCGGCGGCCGGGATCACGGCGTGGAGCACACCATCCCGTCCGCGAGGTCGGCGAGCAGCGTCGACATCCCGAAATGCCGCGCGGCGAGGCCGCGCCCGGACCTCGGGTGGTAGTACTCGCGCAGGCCGTAGCGCTCGCTCGCGAGCACGAGCGAGAGGACGATCCGCTCCGCCTCCTCCTCGTAGCCGAGCCGCGCCAGCGGCGGGACGAGCAGCCATGCCGTGTTGACCCACGACGGGCCGCGCCAGCAGCGCCAGCGATCGAAGCCGGGGTTGAACGCGGGCTCGTCCTGCGACACCGACGGGATCCCACACGCCGCGAGGTACCGGCGGTGGTCGAGCAGGTGCTCCTCGACGAGGCGGCGGCGAACGTCCTCGGGGAGGCCGTCCAGCGCGAGCGGCGCGAGCGCCGACCAGGTCGAGACCGCCACGGGGCGCTCGCGGTTGCCCGCGACGTCGAAGAACAGGCCGCGCCGCTCGTCCCAGCAGCGATCGAGCAGCGCCTGCTCGGTCCGCGCCGCTCGGCGGGCGTGCTCACCCTCGTCGTCCTCGCCGAGCAGCCGCCCGAGCGCGCGCAGCGACAGCGCGTAGCAGACGTTCACGAGCACGTCCTCGACGTGGTCCTCGTGGCGCTCGGCGATTCGCCGGGCGTCGTAGCCGAGGCGCCGGTTGCGCTCGATCAACCAGAAATGGCCCGGCAGGTCATGCCGCATCCACCGGAACACCTGGTCGTACTTCGGCGAGTCGTCGAGCCCCGACTCGTCCGGCAGGATGATCGTGATCAGGCCGTCGCCGTCCGGGTCGCGCTCGCGCGCGAGCCACTCGTAGTGCAGTCGCAGCGAGTCGAGCGCCTCGGTCCGGAAGCCGGGATCGTCGGGCGAGGCGTCGGCGACCTGCTCCCACGCGAGCGCGAGCAGCGGCGTCTGGGTGGTGGCGGTGGCCTGGTCGCCGAACACGGTGTGCGTACCGTAGAACGGCGCGCGGCGCCAGCGGGCGGGGCGATCCCAGAACACCGTGTGCGGGATGAAGCCGTCGAGGCGCCCGGCGTGCAGGAGCGTGCGCAGCTCGGCTCGCGCCCGCGCGGGATCGAAGCGGCGCCACACGATCGCGTGGAAGCACGAGTCCCAGTACCACTGGTGGCGGTAGCGCGGCGTCGACGGGCAGGTGAACGCGTACGGCGTCCCGTCGCGGTAGCGCCCCTCACGCCAGTTCCGCCGGAGGACGCCCTCGGCCGCCGCCCGCAGCCGTGCGCGGCGCCCGGCGTCGAGGCGCTCAGGCAACCAGCTCGTCGTAGGTGATGGGCCGGCGGCCGGACGCGGCGGCGAGCGCCGCCTCCAGCGCGCGGACGTGCCCGGGCGAGTCGAAGTCGGCCGGGTGCACGTCGAGACGGAGGACGCGGCGGGCGAGCCGCGCGCCGGTGCGGACGAACCGCGGCGAGAGCGCGCGCTTGGAGGCGGTCGAGACGCCGAGGCCGACCGCCGGCATATGCAGCCGCCGGCAGCGCGTCGAGAGCCCCCAGACGTCGGCGCTCCACGCGAACGTCCGCTGGAGCTCCGCGCGCAGCTCCGGCGTGTAGGCGTAGCCGGGAGCGACGAAGCCGTAGGGCTCGAGGCCGCAGGCGCGCAGGATGTCGCGGCCGGTCCGCACCCGCGCGATCGTCTCGGCCCCGTCGAGCCCGGGGAACTCCGCCGCCGCGCCGCCCTGCCACTGCGCCAGGGTCGACCGCGGCCACCGGGACTCGCAGGCGCGCTCGTGCGCCAGGCCGTGCTGAGCGACCGTGTCCCCGGCCGCCGCGCGCTCGCGCAGCCACGCGACGAGCGCCGGGTCCTGCTCCGCGAGCGGGCGGCCGTCGGGCGCGGGCGCCGGGATCACCAGCAGCGACACGCGGCCGACCCCCCATTCGCCGAGCCACGCGCGGATGTCGCGGCAGCGGTCGGCCCAGCGGGGCTCGACGTCGTGGAGCGCGACCGCGAGGAGCCGGTCGGTCATCGGGCGACCAGCTGCTCGA
>JAOPZQ010000503.1 GCA_025964075.1 Solirubrobacterales bacterium
GCGATGGAGGTCGCGCGCACGGCGGCGTTCTACGGCGGCATGGCGGCCGGCGTGGGCGCCGGCCTGGGCATCGGGCTGCTCCGGCGCTCGCGCCGGACGATCGTCGACATCGGCGGCGAGGTCGGCGTCGACCTCGGGCTCGCGCTCGCGGGCATCGACGTCCGGGTCGTCTCCGGCGCCGAGCACCTGTGGTCCTCGAGGCCGTGCGTCTTCGTCTTCAACCACCAGTCGAAGCTCGACCCGATCGTGCTCGTGAAGCTGCTGCGGGGCGGCTTCACCGGCGTCGCGAAGAAGGAGGCGGCGAACGTGCCCGGCTTCGGCCAGTTCTTCCGGCTCGCGGGCGTCGCGTTCGTCGATCGCGGCGACACGTCGCAGGCCCGGGCCGCGCTCGCGCCGGCCGTGGCCAAGGTCCGCGAGGAGGGCCTCTCGCTCGTGCTCGCGCCCGAGGGCACGCGCTCGCCGACGCCGCGGCTCGGCCGCTTCAAGAAGGGTGCGTTCCACATCGCGATGCAGGCGGAGGTGCCGATGGTCCCGATCGTGATCCGCAACGCCGGCGAGGTGATGTGGCGCGGCTCCCAGACGCTCCGGTCGGGCACCGTCGAGGTCGCCGTGCTGCCGCCGGTCGACACCAGCGAGTGGTCGGCCCGCACGATCGGCGAGCACGTCGCCGACGTGCGCGGGATGTTCCTCGAGACGCTCGCGGAGTGGCCGGGGGAGGCGCGGCCGCGGACCAGGGCCGCACGATGAGCCGCCCCGTGCAGGTGACCGTCCTGGGCGGCGGGTCGTGGGGCACGACCGTCGCCGCGCTGGCCGCCAAGAACACCCCGACGCTGCTGTGGGCGCGCGATCCTGGCGTCGCGCGCGAGATCGACGAGCGGCACACGAACACGCGCTACCTCGACGACCGGCGGCTGCCCGACGACCTTCGCGCGACCGGGGACCTCGCCGAGGCGGCGGGCGCGGCGGACGTGCTCGTCGTCGGCGTGCCCTCGCACGGCCTGCGGACGGCGCTGGAGCAGGCGGCTCCGCACGTGCGGCCGTGGATCCCCGTCCTGTCGCTCGCGAAGGGGCTCGAGCCGGGCACGCGGCTGCGCGCGACGCAGGTGATCGCCGAGTGCCTGCCGGGCCATCCCGTCGGGCTGCTCGCCGGCCCGAACCACGCGCGCGAGGTGCTAGACGGGTTCGCGGCGGCCGCCGTCGTCGCGACGCCCGACGCCGCCGTCGCGTCCGCGCTGCAGCCGCTGTTCGCCTCGAGGCGCTTCCGGGTCTACCGCAACCAGGACCTCCTCGGCTCCGAGCTCGGCGGCGTCCTCAAGAACGTGATCGCGATCGCCTCGGGGATGGGGGACGGCATCGGCGTCGGGGACAACACCCGCGCGATGGTCATCACCCGGGGCCTCGCGGAGATCACGCGGATGGGCGAGGCGATGGGCGCGCAGGCGCGCACGTTCGCCGGGCTGACCGGGCTCGGCGACCTGATGGCCACGTGCATGAGCCCGCTGTCGCGCAACCGCCGCGTCGGGGAGGAGCTCGCGCGCGGCAAGACGATCGACGAGGTGCTGGCGTCGATGAACCAGGTCGCCGAAGGGGTCAAGTCGGCACGGACCGTGATGGAGCTCGCGCGCGAGCACGGCGTCGAGATGCCGATCGCCGCCGAGGTCGACGCGGTGGTCAACGAGGGCCGCACCCCCGAGGAGGCGTACCGCGGCCTCGGCCGGCAGGTCGCCGAGAGCGAGCTCCACGAGGTCGCGTGACGGCGACGGCGGACATCGCGGCCCACGACGGGCCGGCGTGGGGGACCGCGCGCGAGCTGAACCCGGTCGAGGCGCTGATGTGGCGCGCCGAGGCGGACCCGCGGCTGCGCTCGACCGTGTGCGGGCTCGAGCTGCTCGACAGCGCGCCCGACTGGGACCGCCTCGTCGCCGCCCACGACTGGGCGGCGCGCCTGATCCCGCGCTTCCGCCAGCGCGTCGTCGAGCCGCCGCTCGGGCTCGGCACCCCGACCTGGGCCGTCGACGGCGCCTTCGACCTCCACTACCACGTGCGGCGCCGGCACGTGCCCGCGCCGGGAGGCTGGGCCGAGCTGCTCGCCGCCGCCGAGCAGATCGCGATGACGCCGTTCGACCGGGCCCGCCCGCCGTGGGAGGCCGTCCTCTTCGAGGGCCTGGAGGACGGGCGCGCCGCCTACCTGCTGAAGCTCCATCACGCGACAAGCGACGGAATGGGCGGGATCCAGCTGCTCTCGCTGCTGCACTCGCGCACGCGGGAGCACAACCCGGACAAGCCGCAGCGGCCGGCCCCGGAGCCCGAGGCGCCGAGCGGCGCGGACCTGCTCGGGCGCCAGTTGGCCCGCGACGTCCGCGGCGTGCCCGGGATGCTGCGCGACGCGGCCGGCCTCGCGCGCCGGCTCGCCCGACCGGATCGTGCGGCCCGGGACACGCTGCGCTTCGGCGCGTCGCTGCGCCGGGTCATGGCCGACCCCGACGCCGAGCCCTCGCCGCTCTTGCGCGGGCGGAGCCTGTCGTGGCGCTTCCTCGCGATGGAGGTCGAGTTCGCCGACCTGCGCGGCGCCTCGAAGGCCGCGGGCGGCACGCTGAACGACGCGTACCTCGCCGCGCTGCTCGGCGGGTTCCGGCTCTATCACGAGCAGCTCGGCCGCCCGGTGCCGGCGATCCCGATCGCGATCCCGATCTCGGTGCGGCGCACCGCCGACGCGGCCGGCGGCAACCGGTTCGCGGGCGCGCGGCTCGCCGGCCCGGTGGGCATCGCCGATCCGGCGGAGCGGATCGCGGCGATCGGGGACATCGTCCGCACCGCGCGGGCCGAGCCCGCGATCGACGGCCTCGGGCTGCTCGCGCCGGCGCTCTCCCGCCTGCCCGGTCCCGTGATCTCCCAGCTCGCCGGCGGGCTGACGAAGGCCAACGACCTCCAGGCGAGCAACGTCCCCGGCCTCCGCGAGGACGTCTTCCTCGCGGGCGCGCGGATCGAGCGGATGTACGGCTTCGGGCCGCTGCCCGGGTGCGCGACGATGATCACGATGGTCACCCACGGGAGCACCTGCTGCGTCGGGGTCAACCTCGACCCCGCGGCGGTGACCGATCCGAGGCGCTTCGGGGACTGCCTGGAGGCGGGGTTCGCGGAGGTGCTGGCGCTGCACGACGGCGCGGCCGCGCCGGTGCGACGCCACTAGTGCGGGGCCACTAACCGGATCCGAACGCCGCCCTCGGGCGGTGCTCACCACCGCCGGGGACCATTGATGTCCAGAGCCATGCTCACCCGGGTCCCCATGAGCCTTCGCGTCCTCACCGCCGCCTGCCTCCTCTTCGCCGTCGGGGTCATCGCCCTGGCGTCGCTCGCGCTCCGCACCGGCGGCGACCCGGCCGACGCCGCGCACCAGGCTCTCGCTCAGAGCGCCCCCGCGCTCGGCCACGC
>JAOPZQ010000547.1 GCA_025964075.1 Solirubrobacterales bacterium
GCGTGGCCAGGCCCCGGCGTGGAGCGCCGGGGCCACCGCGCCCGCGCCGACCGACGACCTCGACAAGCTCGAGAAGCTCGCCGACCTCAAGGCCAAGGGGGTCCTCACGGACGCCGAGTTCGCGGCCGCGAAGGCGAAGATCCTCGGCGAGCCGCCGCCGGCGCCGCCGAGCCCGCCGCCGGCGGCATAGGACCAAGACGAGACCCGAGCGAGACTGACAGGGCGACGGCCCGGCCGTAAGGTCGTCGCATGCTCGGAAAACCGTCACGCCGCACCCGCCACCGCCTCGAGGACCACGGGAAGAAGGCCCCCGCGACCGTGCTCGAGGTGGGCAAGCGGGGCATGGCCATCACCACCGGCTCGGGTCAGCTCGTCGCCGACACCGAGGTCTCCCTCAAGCTCAACCTCCGGGTCGAGCCCGAGGGCGAGGCGCCGTTCGAGGTCTGGACGAAGATGCGCTTCCCGCAGCTCGGCGTCCCTCGCGCCGGGTCGAAGCTCGCCATCATCTACGACCCCGAGGACCATGAGTCCATCATGCGCGACGACTCGCCGCAGTCTGTGATCGACGTGCAGCTGGCCGGCATGCCCGCGGGCATGCGCGACATCGCGAGCCAGGTCACCGCGGCGTCGCTCTCGGGCGCCGGCCGCGACGAGATCCGCAACCTCGCGGCTCAGCTCGGGCAGCAGTACGCGGCGACGACGATGCCAGGGGCGACGATGCCCCCGGCGGCGGCCGCCGGCGAGGACCCGCTCGACCGGCTCGAGAAGCTGGCGGACCTGAAGGCGAAGGGCATCCTCACGGAGGAGGAGTTTCAGGCGCAGAAGGCGAAGATCCTGGGCGCGGAGTGATCGCCGGAGCGGGGACCGCCCCGGCGGGCAGCTTCCGCAGCGGGCCGCGCAGTCGCCTGACGACCGGCTTGCGCAGGCCGATCCCCGGCAGCTCGACGAAGCGGTAGGACAGCGCGGAGAGCACGGCGCTGATCACGAGCACGGGCGGGAACGTCAGCGCCGTGACCGCCAGTGCCGTGTGCCCGTGGCGGGCCCAGGCGAGCAGCTCGAGGATCACCGCGGTGTGGATCAGGTAGAACGAGAAGCTCCGGATGCCGAGCCAGTGCGCCGGGCCCCATTCGAGCACGCGCCAGGTGCGTCCCCGCGTCCACTGGAGCACCAGCGGCGCGGCGACGAGGAACGAGCACGCGACGATCCCCACGAGCGTCCGCGCCGCGAGGCGCTCGCGCGAGAGCGTCATCCCCAGGAGCAGGCCGACCGCCGTCGCCGCCAGGCATCCCCACGCCACCGCCGGACCCCAGCGCCACCCCGGGAGCCGCTCGGCGCCGAGCGCTTCGATCGCCGCCAGCGCGATCCCCGGGAGGAACGCGCAGACCATCGCGAGCGGGTTCGCCTCGGGGAACCCCGCCTGCGCGCCCGCCCGGTAGCGGTAGCTCAGGACGAACACGATCGTCAGGACGACGCCCGCGATCCCCACCTTGGTCCAGTTCGACCGCAGCCGGCCCAGGGTCAGCGCCGCCAGCACCGCCCCCACCGGCAACAGCAGGTAGAAGAACATCTCCGCGTCGAGCGTCCACGCCTGGTTCATCCGCACGTCGACGGGACCGCGGTCGAGCGTCTGGACGAAGCCGTAGATCGCCGCGACCTGGTCGTGCGGCGCGCCCCGGGCGCCGAACCGGACGAGCACGATCGTCGTGAGGATCCAGAACGCCGGGACCACGCGGAGGATGCGTCCGACGCCGTAGTCGAGGACCGACGGAAACCGCTCGCCGAGCAGGAGCGCGCGCACGTAGGGACGGGCCAGCAGGTACGCCGACAGCGTGAAGAAGACGTAGATGCTGAGCTCGAAGTCGAGGATCGCCCGCCCGGGGACCTTCCCGAACGAGGCCTCGATGTCGCCGCCCTTGCCCTCGAGGATCGTCCCGAGGATCACCACGTGCATCAGCACGACGAGCACCGACATGTAGCCGCGGAGCGCGTCGCCGGCGACGAACCGCTCCCGGCTCGTGATGGCGCCTTCCCTCGTCGTCACGCCGCCTTTATACACGCGGGTGGGGACCCGGCCGCCGGGCCCGTGGCGGCGGCGGTGGAGGATCGTGCACGCATACCGTGCCTTTTCCTCCACTGGTGGCGGCCGCTGGGGCCGGGCCCATCCCCCTTCGTAGCCCGTCGTTGTTGGGCGGTCCTGACGGGCGCTCGGAGCTACGTCACGTCGCCGGGCCCCACGCCGTGCGCGGCACGCCGTACTCCGCCTCGGCCGCCTGCACGGCGGCGGTGAGGGTCGCGTGCTCGGCGTGGCTGATCTCGTCGTGGTGCTCCAGCGCGATGACGTAGAAGCCGAGCGTGCCGCCGCGCATCTGGTCCTCGACGTAGACCGAGATCTCGATGCTGGTGGGAATCGGGTCGAAGACGCCCTGGAGCCGCGCGCGCTGGGACAACGTCAGAGAGGCGCGCACAAGCGTCTGCTCGATGCCCGACGCGACGCAGCGGGAGAGCGCGTCCGCGAGGTCGATTGCGACTTCGGTGCCCGGCTCTGCGGTAGGGAACGCGAGACCCCGGCCCGCGACCCCGGCTTGCCCCGCCCTCGCGTATTGCTCCGTGTGCACGGCGACCCTCTGTGCGTACGCGCCACCCCTCGGGTACCGGCAGGATGCGCGTCCGGTTGTGTGTTGCCTGGCAGTACCCCGGCCCATGGACCGGGAAGTGGCAAACTAATGAATGCCCCAGTGGGCCGTCTACCCAGCCTGTACG
>JAOPZQ010000585.1 GCA_025964075.1 Solirubrobacterales bacterium
GCGGCCACAACGCGGGCGCGTGAGGCCGTGAGCTCCGCCCGGCTCTCGGCATTCGCGATGACGAGGCCGACGAGCTCGGTGAAGTTCGCCATGCGGTCCTCGGTATCGGCAGGCAGGGGCTGGCGCGTCGTCGCCGCGACCATTGCCCCCCAGAGACGCCCCGCGACGATGATCGGGCTGGCGACCGCCGAGCGGCTTCGCACCCGGCGCAGATAGGCGGCGACCGGCCCCGTTGCCCCGCTGTAGTCGTGGTCGTCCACACGAGCAGACCGACCAGTGCGGAACACCGCCGTGATGGCCAGCGAGTCATCGAGCTCGACGCGCATCCCCACCCCGGCCTCGTGCAGCCACTGCCCCGCCCCGGCGACGACCGTGGCGGCGCGGTCGGGCTCGAAGCGGAGCACGGCGGAATCGTCGGCGCCGAGAAGCGGCCCGACCTCCTCGGCGATCGCCGCGAAGATCTCGGCCGGAGACACATCCCGCGCGACGGCCGTTGCCAGGCGCCGCAGCGCCGCCTGTTCGTCGGCGAGCATGCGGAGCTCGTCGCCGGGACCCCGACGCGGTCCGCGTGCGCCACCGAGCTCCCGCACGACGAAGGCCTCGCCGTGCCCGACCGGCTCCGCGAAGGCGTGCCCCCCCGAGGGAAGGACCAGTTCACCTCCGCCAGGCGGCAGCTCGAGCCGCGTGTCGCTCAACCAGCCTCTGAAGTCGTCGGCGACGAGTCGGCCGGTCGGGGTCACGAGCGCGCGGCGATCGGCGCCGCCCGTCATGCGCTCCTGGTGGCGCGCGCGCAACCGGTCGTCGCGCTCTTGCAGGCGGTAGCGCAGGAAGGATTCGACGGCTCTGGCAGCCGTCACGGCGACCGCCAGGCTGTGCCGGTGCACGTTCCTCTGAAGGCCGGTCAGGTCGATGACGCCAAGCAGCTCGCCGGTCTCGGGATCGTGGACGGGGGCCGCCGAGCAGGTCCACGCCTGGACGACTTCGACGAAGTGCTCGCCGGCGAAGATCTGCACTGCGTGATCCTCGGCCAGCGCCGTCCCGATGGCGTTGGTGCCCGCCCCGTTCTCGCTCCACAGGGCGCCTTCCGTGAAGTTCATCGAGTCGGCCGCCTGAGAGCGAACTCTGGCGTTGCCCTCGAGCTGGAGCAGCATGCCCGCCGCGTCGCTCACGACGATCAGGTGGTCCGACTCGTCGGCGATGCCCGCCAGCGAGTCGCGGATCAGCGGTGCGGCCTCTCCCAGCGGATGCGCTTCCCATCGCGCCAACGCCTCGTCACGACCGGCTGACACCGGCGCCAACCGGCTGCCCGAAGGATCGACCCCCGCGTCGAGCGACCGTTGCCACGAGTCGGCGACCGGTCCGCGCACGCCATCGACCCGACTCCCGCTGAGGAACTGCTCCCATTCCCGCCGCACTTCGCGCGCACGCATACTCGGCGGCGTAGCCGCGTCGATGGCGAGCCATGGGTTGTGGGGCATATTTCCCCGATCGCGAGATCTGGGCCGAGATCCGGTCGGAGTCCTAGTAAGCGGCCGAGCGCGGAACGCAAGCGAGCAAGCTCGAACTCGCCGCAGACCGGCGCTACAGCCATCCATGGAGCGCGAGGTCCGCGGGGACTACGCTCTGGAGGTGATCCCCGTCGGGTTGATGAAGCTCGCCTTACTGGTGCACACCGTCGGACTCGGCGGGCGCGGAATCGGCCGGTTTTTCCTGTTTCGTGCGCTGTTCCGGGTGCTCGGTCCGGTGTGGGGGACGGTGGCGCTCGTCGTGGTGCTCGCTGGGGTTGGCTTCGGTCAGCAGGCGATTCAACGCAAGCGGCGATAGCGGCGCCGCGACGATCAAAGCGACCGCGTCGCGAGGTCCTGTGCGCCTGACTCAGGTCCGCAGTCCGCAGCAGATCGCCGCCCCGCCCCGGCGCCAGAAGCACTCGACCTCTGCGAAGCCCGCGCGCCGCAGCGCAGCGAGCTCCTCGTCCAGCGCGAAGTAGCGGTCCTCGCCCGCCCACGCGGCGAAGTGGCCGCGAGCCTCGGCGTCCGTGATCCCGTGCTCGGCCATGTGGGCCGCCCAGCGGTCGAACGTCAGCGCGCCCAGCCGCGGGTCCTCCGTGATCGCGGCGTCGAGGTTGAGGAACACGCCTCCGGGGGCCAGTGCGGCGTGGATCGCGCGGTAGAGGTCGGTCTTGGCGCCGAGGTCATGGACGTGGTGCAGTGCCAGCGAGGCCACGACGGCATCGGCGGCGGGGAGCGGGTCGAAGAAGCTTGCCTCGCGGAACTCGACCCGGTCCCCGAACGGGGCAAGCCGCCGGCGGGCCTCGCCGAGCATCGCGGTGTCCACGTCGAGGAGCGTGACGCGGGCCTGCGGCAGACCGTCGAGCACCGCCGCCGAGAGCGCGCCGGTCCCTCCTCCGAGGTCGAGCACGCGAGCGCCCGGAGGCGCCAGCGCCGCGAGCAGCTCCACGCCGGTGACCAGCATGTCGTCGTAGTGCGGGATGAACCGCCGGATCTCGACGTCATAGGCGTCGGCATCGACATCGAGGTGGCGCTTGACCGAATGGGCCATCCCGCGACTGTATCCCCTGAATCGACCGCGGGAACGTCCTCAATGGGTCTCCGTCCAGGCACTATGGGAACATACGTTCGGGTCCGGACGGAAAGCGGTGGGCCCACTACACTTCGCCCCCCCGTGGGGCATTAGCTCAGTTGGTGGAAGCGCCGGTCTCCAAAACCGGAGGTCCCAGGTTCGAGTCCTGGATGCCCCGCTCCCGGCCGCCCACATCCGCGCTCTCGCGACGCGCGCTGCGGCCCCGCCTCACCCCAGCTTCGCGACCGCCGCGCTGAACGCCGCGGGGTCGCGGAGCGGCTTGCCGTGCCCGAAGCACACGAGCGCCGGCTCGAGCGCCGCGAGGCGCCGGGCGGACTCGCGGTTGCGCCCCGGGTCGGGGCTCAGGAACGAGAAGGGCTCGCGGACCCCGCCCATGAGGATGAACGGGTTGTAGCCCCACATGACGTCGCCGCAGACGAGCGTCCGGTCCGCCTCGCGCCAGTAGGCCACGTGGCCCGGCGAGTGGCCGGGAACGTCGAGGACCGCGAAGCCCGCCACGTCGTCGCCCTCGCGCAGCGCCCGCGCGACCGGGTGCGCGCGCGGCCCCGGCACCATCCGTCCGCCGGGGGCGACCATCTTGCCGGCCTCGGCCGCCGCGACGTCGCCGGCGCCGCACCACAGGGGGATCCCGAGCGTCTCGCAGATCGCGTGGCTCGCCCCGTAGTGGTCGAAGTGGGCGTGCGTGAGCGCGTGCGCCGTGATGTCGCGCCCCGCGAGCTGCTTGAGGATCCGCCGCCGGTCGAAGGCGATGCCCGCATCGATCAGCACGTCCCCGACCACGTAGACGTTGATGTTGTTCGGCGGGAAGCCGCTGAGATGCCAGACGCCGTCGGCGAGCTCGCGCATGCGCCGCGGAGCCTACTTCACCCCCGAGGCTCAGCGCTCGATCAGCACGCAGGACGCGCCGCCGTGCGCGAGCAGCCGTCCGTCGCGCTCGGCCGTCAGCCTCGCCTCGGCCGTCGCGACCCGACGCCCGCGGTGGACCACCTCGGCACTCCCGAGCACCCGGCCGGTATCGCGCGTGATCGCTCGCACGAACGTCACGCGCAGGTCGAGCGTCGTGTACGTGGTCCCGACCGGCAGCGTCGTCTGGATCGCGCACCCGAGCACCGTGTCGAGGAGCGTCGCCGCCCACCCGCCGTGCACGGTGCCGAGCGGGTTGTAGTGCTCCTCGCCCGGGAGGCCGGTGAACACCGCGTGGCCAACCGAGAACTCGGCCGGCTCCATGTTCATGAGCGCGGCGATCGGCGGCGGAGGGAC
>JAOPZQ010000604.1 GCA_025964075.1 Solirubrobacterales bacterium
TACGCCCGCGTGTTCGAGGCGATCGGCCAGGTCAGCGGGTCGCTGACGATCGCGCTCGGAGTCCACCAGTCGATCGGCTACAAGGGCATCCACCTGTTCGGCTCGGACGAGCAGAAGGCGCGCTTCCTGCCGGACCTGGCGGCGGGCCGCAAGCTCGCCGGGTTCGCGCTGACCGAGCCGAACGCGGGCTCGGACGCCTACCACATCGAGTCGCGCGCGGTGCGGCAGCCGGACAGCTCGTGGGTCCTGAACGGCGAGAAGATGTTCATCGGCAACGCGAGCCGCGGCGACGTGTTCACCGCGTTCGCGCGGTGCGAGGTCGACGGTCGCGACACGCACATCGCGCTGATCCTCGAGAAGGGGATGGAGGGCCTCGAGCCCGGCGAGCGCGCCGAGTACATGGGCCTGCGCGGGCTCGACAACGGGCCGCTCTACTTCCGGGACGTCCGCGTGCCGCCGGAGAACGTCCTGGGCGCGCCGGGCGAGGGCTTCCACATCGCGATGGAGATCCTGAACAACGGGCGCATCGGGCTCGGCACGGGCTCCGTCGGCCTGTCGAAGCTCCTCATCGACCTGGCCATCGGCCACGTCACCGAGCGCCGGCAGTTCGGGCAGCGCCTGGCGGACTTCGACATGGTCGAGGAGAAGATCGCCTGGATGGTCACCTATCTGTTCGGGCTCGAGTCCATGGCGTACCTCACGTGCGGGCTGATCGACGCCGGCGTCGAGGACTACTCCCTCGAGTCCGCGATGTGCAAGGTGTCCGGCACCGAGTTCGTCTGGTACCAGGCGAATCGGGCGATGCAGCTGCGCGGCGGGCGGGGCTACATGCGGGGCGAGCCCTACGAGCTGATCATGCGCGACATCCGGATCTTCCCCATCTTCGAGGGCGCGAACGACGTCATGCGCTCGTTCATCGCCCTGTCGGCGCTGAAGCCCCTGGGCGACCAGCTCGGCGACCTCGCGGACCTCAACCTGCGCGACCCGATCGGCGCGCTCGGCACGGTCGCCGACTACGTGTTCGGGCGCGTCGCCCGGGAGGTCCGCCCGGATCGCGTGACGCTCGCGCACGACGCCCTCTCCGGGCTGGCGGAGCCGGTCGGCGAGCAGGTCAAGCGCCTGCGCGACGAGGGCGAGAAGCTGCTGCGGCGCTACGGGAAGGGCATCGCCGCGCGCGGGCTCGAGCACAAGCGCTACGCGCACGCCCTGATGGACCTCTACGCCCAGATCGCGGTGCTGTCCCGCGTCAGCGCCATCTTCGAGGACCAGGGCGTCGAGGCCTCGGGCCAGGAGCTCTTCATCGCCGAGACGTTCTGCACCCGCGCCGCGCGCCGGGTCCACGGCGCGCTCGACCAGCTCTGGCGCAACGACGACGAGCGCGTGCACTCCATCGCCCGCCTCGCGTACAAGCGCGGCGCGTACGGCTACGCGCTGTTCGAGGACTGAGGGCTACCGCCGCGGCTCGTCCCGCTGGAAAAAGGGGTCTGACCCCTTTTTCCAGACTGAGGGCTACCGCCGCGGCTCGTCCCGCTCGTCCCCGAGCGGGATCGAGAGCTGGTCCGACCCCGGCGGTGGGGGAGGGCGGTGCTCGAGCTCGTCGGGGCTCTGCGGCGGCTCGTCCGGCGTGGGGATGTCGTCGAAGACGCGCGTGACCTCGGTCCGCGGCGGGGGGCGGTCCGAGCGTGGCGGCGCCTGGGCGCGGCGCCGCCGCGGCTCGGCGACCTCGGTCGGCTCCTCCGCCTCGTCGGCGAGCGGCATCGTCAGGGCCTCGTCGGCCGGCGTAGGCTGGCGCGCGCGGCGCGTCGGCCGGGGTGGCGGCTCCCGCGGCGGCGATTCCGGACCGACGTCGTCGTCGCCGGGCAACGGCGGCTCCGGGCGGTGGGCGATGCGGATCCGCTGCCCGGCATAGAGCAGCACCGACGCGGCGGCGAGGGGGCCGAGGATGCCCCAGTGCAGCCCCGCGGTCGAGTTCGCCCCGAAGTTCGGCTTGTCGAAGAAGCGCCACACGACCAGGAGCAGCGCCCAGGCTCCCGCGGCGGTGACCATCGTGCCGTCGCCGCCGGGGAGGTGGAACGCGCGTCCCTCGGCGCGGGCGAAGAGCAGGAACAGCACCGCGCCGGCGGTCAGGAGCTCGGCCGCCTCGACGAACGTGAAGACGCTGATCGCGGTGTGCGTCTGGTGGACCGTCGCGCCCTGCGCCTTGCCCTTGACGTCGATCGCGAACGAGCGCGTCTCCTCGTACCACGGCAGGAACAGGGAGACGAACAGCCCGAGCGCGCCGAAGGCGGCGAGGCGCTGGTCGCGCGACATCGTGGTGAACGAGCGCAACACGCGCACCGGCAGACTCGGCTGACGCCCCGGTGGCCGCTGGCGAGGGGCCCGCTCGGCGCTCATGACCCTACGGGCGAGGCGGCCCGGAGCCGCCCGAGCAGGACCTCGGCGTCGTGGTCGGACACCGGCCGGATCTGGCCCTGGAACGCCAGCGTCCAGTGCTCGGCGGGCCACTTGGCGATGTGCTCGAGCGCGCCGACGAGGTCCTCGGCGGGCACCCACTCGTCGTCGTCGAGGACGACCTCGGGCTCGGTCGGGAAGCGCCAGGGATAGGGATCGACCTTGCCCGGCTTGCCCGGCCAGATCTTCTCCCGGTCCTCGTAGAGCTCGCCCGTCACGCGGATCGAGCCGCCGAACGCCTTCACCTGCGTCACATAGAGGACGATGCGATCACCCGGCTCGATGACCAGCGCGCGGGGCCGGTTGCGCTCCTTCAGGCCGATGACGCTGAAGCCGCGGTCCCTGGTGGCGGCGAAGTTCGCGGGCGAGCCCGTGAGCACCCAGGTGGTCACCAAGCCAAGGATAGGGCTCTCAGAAGAAGCCGTGCAGCTTGTGGACGCGGCGCGAGTGGGTTCGCTTGAAGCGGTGGCCGTCCCAGTGCCAGGTGTCGATGTTGAAGCCGCTCGGGCAGCAGTTCGGGTCGGTCGGTCCGTAGATCGGCGAGGAGACGAGGACGTCCCTCCCCGAGCGCTTGAGGGCGTTCGAGAGCGAGTTCTTGTCGAACTTCGCGAGCTTGAGCCCGCTGTTCGGCAGTCCCCGGACGATTCCCCATCCCAGGGTGCCCGAGGACCCACCGGAGTTGATCGTGAACGCGGCGTCCCGGATCCCGTCGCCGGTGAAGTCGTGGCAGATGAACTTGCCGAAGCCGAGCTGCGGGTCGTACACGCCCCCGTGGGCATCGGCGAGCTGGCCGACCTTGGCCTTGTCGCAGGCTCCGGTGCCCGCAGCGTTACCGGCCGCCGCGGGGAGGGCGAGCAGCGCGAGGGGGAGCAGCACCAGGAAGCGTCGCATGTGGCGTACGCTACCTCGCGCGTGAGCGGACCGGCGACCGATTGGCGGGAGGACGTGGCGGCCGACGAGGCCGAGCGCTTCGAGCGCCACGCCGAGACTCTCCGGGACTACCAGCGGCGCAACGACCGGCGCGGCGCGCAGGGCCGCGCCCTGCACCGCAAGGCCCACGGCGGCGTCGAGGCCGAGCTCGAGGTGCGCGACGGCCTGCCGCCCGAGGCGCGCGCCGGCCTGTTCGCCGCGCCCGGCCGCTACCGCGCCTACGTGCGGTTCTCGAACGGCCTGGGAATGCACCAGCCGGACTGGATGCCCGACGTCCGCGGCCTCGCGGTCAAGGTCCTCGGCGTCCCCGGACGCAAGCTGATCCCCGGTCTCGAGGACGCGACGACGCAGGACTTCCTCCTGATCACGACGCCGTCGCTGCCGTTCTCGAACGTCGACGACTTCATCGCGTTCGTCAGGGCGGCCGAGAGCCAGGCGACCCTGCTGCCGCGCATCGTGCGCGCCTTCGGTCCGGCCCGCGCGGCTCGACTGCTCCGGTTCCTCGTCGGTCTCCGCCCGCCGGAGTCGCTCGCCGCCGTCCCGTACTTCAGCGCCCTGCCGCTGCGCTGGGGCGACCACGCCGGCAAGGTCGCGCTGTTCCCGGTCGACGCGCCAGCGCCCACGGGCCGGCGTCGCGGGCG
>JAOPZQ010000608.1 GCA_025964075.1 Solirubrobacterales bacterium
CTCGGGCGCGCCGCCGGCGGACTCGCTCGCCCCGTGGGGCTCGCGCGTCGGCGCCTACCTCATCGACGCGGTCGTGGAGGCGATCCTGGCGCTGGTCCTCGCGCTGCCGCTGGTCGCGATCGTATCCCCGGACAACACCGCGTCCAGCGTCGCGATCCTCGTTGCCACGGCCGTCGTCATACTCGGCTACCCGACCGTGATGCTCGCGACCACGAACGGCAAGACGATCGGAAAGCGCCTGGTCGGGCTCCGCGTCGTCCGCGCCGGGGGCGCGCCGATGACCTGGGGGCGCGCGGCGATGCGCGAGCTCGTGATGCGGGGTCTCGTCATCGGTCTGATCGGCACGCTGACGTTCGGCATCGTCGGCATCCTCGACCTGCTCTGGCCGCTCTGGGACAAGCAGAACCAGACGCTGCACGACCACGGCGCAGAGACCTGGGTCGTGCGGGATCGAGTGTCGTGAAGCGCAAATTCGGGGCCGCGAAGCTGCCCCCGAATTTCCGAATCACGACACTCAGCGCGCGAGCGCGTTGGCCGCGATCGTGTGCTGCGCGGCCTCGGTCCAGATGACCTGCTCGCGACCGGGCCCGACGCCGACCAGCACCACGGGCACGCCGACGAAGTCCGAGATCGCGGCCAGGTAGTCGCGCGCCGCCTGGGGCAGCTCTGCCTCCGTGCGGCACTCGCCGAGGTCCTCCTCCCAGCCGGGCACCGTCTCGTACTCGCCGGTCGCGTGATGCAGGACGGTCTGGTGGTAGGGGAAGACGTCGAACTCGGCGCCCTCGGCGCCCCGATAGCGCGTGCACACGTAGAGCTCCTCGAGCCCGGAGAGGACATCGAGCTTCGTCACCGCGAGCGCAGTCAGCGAATTGAGCTTCGCCGCGTAGCGCAGGGCGACGAGGTCGAGCCAGCCCACGCGGCGCGCGCGCCCCGTCGTCGTGCCGAACTCGCCGCCGCGCTCGCGCAGGAGCTCACCCTGCTCGCCCTCCATCTCGGTGGGGAACGGGCCCGCGCCGACGCGCGTCGCGTAGGCCTTGGTGATGCCCCAGATCTCGTCGATGTCCTTGGGGCCGACGCCCGAGCCGATGCACGCGGCGGCGGCGATCGGGTTCGACGAGGTCACGAACGGATAGGTGCCGTGGTCGATGTCCAGGAGCGCCCCCTGGGCGCCCTCGAAGATCACCTGGCGGCCGTCCTCGAGCAGGTCCCACACGAGCCGGGTCGTGTCGGCGATGTGCTGCTCGAGCCGGTGGCCGTAGGTCATGTAGTCCTCGGTCATGGTCTGCAGGTCGAGCTTCGGGTCCTTGGCGAACGGCCGCAGCGACAGCCGCTTCGGCTCGAGCGCGGCGACGATCTTCTTCTTGAGGATCTTCTCGTCGAGCAGGTCCTGGACGCGGATCCCCAGGCGTGCCGCCTTGTCCGCGTAGCAGGGCCCGATGCCGCGGCGGGTCGTACCGATCTGGAGGCTGCCGAGCCGCGCCTCGCCCGCGGTGTCGAGCATCAGGTGGTAGGGCATGATCACGTGCGCGTTGGCGGAGATCCGCAGGCCGCCCGTGTCGACGCCGCGGCGCCGGAGCTCCTCGAGCTCGTCGGTCAGCACCTTGGGGTCGATGACGACGCCGTTGCCGATCACGCACGTCTTGCCCGGGTAGAGGATGCCCGAGGGCATCAGGTGGAGCTTCCACACCTGGCCGTCGCGGACGATCGTGTGGCCGGCGTTGTTGCCGCCCTGGAAGCGGATCACCGCATCCGAGCGCTCCGCCAGGAGGTCGGTGATCTTGCCCTTACCCTCATCGCCCCATTGGGCGCCCACGATGACGATCGACGGCATGCCGCTTGGAGTGTAGGGCGGGGGGTCAGGCGAGCCCGCCGCGGGCCTCGCCCGCGGTGCCGGCGCGCGGCGGGGGGAGGCGCGCCTCGGGTTCGAGACGGTGATCGGTGCCGGTCAGCGGGATCGGCTCGCACATCTCGCTGAGCCGGGAGACCGTCCGCGGCCCGATCTGCTCGCGCAGCTTGTCGGGATCGAGGATGTTCGTGGTGATGACCATCGAGCGCTCCGCCTCGTAGCGCGCGTTGACGAGCGCGTAGAGCTGCTCCAGGACCCACGGGCTGGTGCGCTCGGCACCGACGTCGTCCACGTGCAGGAGGTCGACGGCCGAGAGGCGGTCCAGCAGGTCGACGTGACTGTGCTCCGAGCCCTCCTCGTACGTCGTGCGGATCTCGGCGAGCAGCCGCGGCAGCGAGTAGATCGCCACGGAGCGGCGTGCGTCGAGCGCGGCCTGGGCGACGATCATCGCGAGCGTCGTCTTGCCGGTGCCGACCGTGCCGAACAGCGAGAGGCCCCGCCCGCCGTCGAGGTTCTCGTCAATGCGCTCGCAGAAGCGTCGCACCGGGCGGACCACGGTCGGGGGCATGCCGCTCACCGGCGGACGGTCGAACGACATGCCGCGGTAGCGCTTCGGGATCACGCTCGACAGGCTGCTCGTCTGAGCGCGCGCCACCACGATCGGGCGGCAGCGGCACTCGTAGGCGGTGCGCGTCGACTCGTCGACTCGGAAGCCGGTGCCGTCGCAGAGGTCGTAGGGGCAGGCCTGGTCGCTCAAACCGGCGTCATCCCGCCTCGCCCGCGAACCGGTCCCCCGCGTGGTTGAGGAACTTCGGCAGCTCCTTCTGGAAGACGAGCCGCACGTCTCCCAGCGCGCCGTTGCGGTGCTTGGAGATGATCAGGTCGGCCTCGCCCTGGCGCTCGGAGTCCTGGTTGTAGTACTCGTCGCGGTAGATGAACATGACGAGGTCGGCGTCCTGCTCGATCGCGCCGGACTCGCGCAGGTCGGAGAGGATCGGGCGCTTGTCGTGGCGCTGCTCGACCGCACGCGAGAGCTGCGACAGCGCGATCACCGGGACGTTCAGCTCGCGGGCCAGGATCTTGAGCCCGCGGCTCATCTCGCCGATCTGGATCACGCGGTTCTCCGTGCCCGGGTCGGCCCGCATCAGCTGGAGGTAGTCGACGATGATCAGCCCGAGGCCGTCCCGGTGCTGCTGGTGCAGCCGGCGCGCCTTCGCGCGGACCTCGAGGATGCCGACGTCGGACGAGTCGTCGATGAACAGCGGCGCCTGGGCGAGCTTCTGCGAGGCGGCGAGGATCTTCGGCCAGCGCGACTCGCCGACGCGTCCCTTGCGGAGCTCCTCGCCCTTGGTGTTGGACTGCGACGCGACGAAGCGCTGCGCGAGCTCGGCCTCCGACATCTCGAGCGAGAACAGGGCCACCGGCTTGCCGTGGTCCAGGGCGGCGTTCTCGGCGATGTTGGTGACAAGGCAACTCTTGCCCATGGAAGGTCTTGCGGCGAGCACCACCAGGTTGCCGGCCTGGAAGCCGCCGGTGATCTCGTCGAGGTCCTTGAAGCCCGACGGCGTCCCCGTGAGCGCCGTCTTCTCCTTGGAGAGCCGGTGGAGCTTCTCGATCTCCACCTGGAGGATGTCCTCGATCTTCTGGAAGTCCTTCTGCCGGTCGTCGTGGGCCACCTCGAGGATCGCCCGCTCCGCCCGCTCGACCAGGTCCCGCGGCTCCCCCTCGCGGTTGACGACGCTCTCGGCGATCCCGTAGGCGGTCGTGAGCAGGCGCCGCGCGAGCGCCTGCTGCTTCACGATGCCCGCGTAGTGCCGGACGTTCGCCGCCGCCGGCACGCCGACCGCGAGCGTGTCGACCGTCGCCTCGCCGCCGGCGTCCTCCAGCTTGGAGCGGCCGCGCAGCCATTCCTTGACGGTGACCGCGTCGACCGGCTCGCTCTCGCGGTAGAGGCCGAGCATCGCGTCGTAGATCACCCCGTGCTGCGGGCGATAGAAGTCCTCGGCCTTCAGGCCCTCGTGGATCACGAGGCCGTACAGCGTCCGGTCGCTCAGGAGGATCGCGCCGAGGACCGACCGTTCCGCCTCGAGGGAGTACGGCGGCGTCGGAGAGGGGTTCGAGCTGGGGCTGGGAACTTCGGCGAGGGCCATTGGTTGGGCGAGTCTATGCCGGGTCGAAGGGGTGGTTCAGCAGACAAATCCCGCTAGGAGCGAGCGGTCGGGCGACCGACGCGGACGCGCGGAAACGGGATCCCGCAAACAGGGCGGAAAACGATGCAGCGAGGTGCGGACAGACCCCGCGAGGCGCGGCGGGAGGCCGCTTACTTCTGCTCGACGACCATGGTCTTCACGGTGGCATGGACGCCGTCGGCGACCTCCACCACGACCATGTGCGTGCCGATGTGACGGATCGGCTCCTCGAGCGCGATCTTGCGTCGATCGACCTTGATCCCGCGGGCGTCGCGGATCGCGTCGGCGATGTCGGTCGTCGTGACCGAGCCGAACAGTCGCCCGTCGTCGCCCGCCTGAGCGGGGATCGTGAGCACCGTCCGCTGGAGCAGCGCGGCGTTCTCCTGCGCCCGGTTCTCCGCGTCGCGCTTGGCCCGGTCGGCCGCCTCCATGCGCTGCTTGGCGGCCTCGATGGCGCCCGCCGTGGCGGGCTGCGCGAGCTTGCGCGGAATCAGGTAGTTGCGCAGGTAGCCCGCCGAGACGTCGACGACGGTGCCGCGCTCGCCGAGGGACTCGACGTCCTGGGTCAGGATCGCCTGGGCCATCGGGGCCTACCGGTCCCGGTCCCGATCGCCGCGGTCGCCGCGATCCCCACGGTCGCCGCGCTCGCCACGTCCGAGCGACGGAGCCTCCGAGACGTAGTGCAGCAGCGCAAGCTCGCGGGCGCGCTTCACCGCGCGCGCCACCTGCGTCTGGTGCCGGCGGCAGGCGCCCGTGATGCGACGCGTGCGGATCTTCCCCTTCTCGGAGATGAACTTCCGCAGCATCGCGATGTCCTTGTAGTCGACCTGGTCGACCTTGTCCTTGCAATACGGACAGGGCTTCCGCCGGCCGCTGCCGGCGGCGCCTCGCTTGTCGCGCCGTCGAACCGGACGCCTGCGTGCCTTAGCCACTGCTGTCTACCTCTTTGCTCTCTGCCTCAGAAGGGGATGTCGTCGTCTGCCGCGTTGCCCGCCGGGGCCGACGCGGTCTGGAAGTCGCGGTCGTCGATCGGGATGTCGCGCCGGACGCTGAACTCGGGGCTCCCGCCGCCGGACTGCTCGTCGCGGCCGCCGAGGAACTGCACCGAATCGGCAATGATATCCACCGCCTGGCGCTTCTGGCCGTCCTGCGTCTCCCACTCGCGCCACTCGAGGCGTCCGTCGAGGGCGATCGGCCGCCCCTTGGAGAGGAAGCGAGCGCAGTTCTCCCCCTGGGCGCCCCAGACGGTGACGTCGAAGTAGTTGGGCTTGTCCTCCCAGTCTCCGCCGCTGCCCTTGCGCCGCGTGTTGCACGCGATGCGCAGGCTGCAGACGGCCATCCCGCTGGGCAGGTTGCGCAGCTCGGGATCCCGCGTGAGATTCCCGGTCATCACGACCCGGTTGATGTTGGTGGCGGCCACGAGGTCTCCTCTCGCTGTTCTAGTTGCTCGACTCGGGCGAGACTAGCGCGGGGTCCGGGCGCCAACCGGGCACTGGCCGCATTCTCCGCAGAGAAGTCACAGAGTCGTTGCGAATGAGGGAGTTCCGTGCCTTTCGAGGCCGCTCAGGCGGCTTCGGGCTCGGCCTCGTACGCGACCTCGAGCTCCGGCTCGTCGGCGGCCGCGACCTCGTCCTCGCGGTCGGGCGGCGGCGGCGTGCCGGGGAGGATCTTGATGATCCGGAAACGGGTCACGCCGTCGGTGATCTTCAGCGTGTGGTCCAGCGACTCGAGCAGCGCCGGCGGTCCGCTGAACTGGATCAGGCGGTAGTGCGCGTCGGGCTGGTGGCGGATCTCGTACGCCAGCGACCGGACGCCCCAGTCGTACGAGCCGACGACCTCGCCGCCCTGGTCGCCGATCGCCTTCTCGGCGTTCGCGACGATCTCCTCGCGGCGCTCGTCCTCCGTCACGGTGGACAGCAGCAGCATCAGGTCATATGTGGGAAAGCTGGCGATCTCGGGCATGAGAATTGGTGCCCCTCGGGGCGGCGCGCCACTATACCAACGGGGGCGACGCTCGCCGGCCCGGCGCCTAGGCCCAGTATGGCCGGTGTCAAGGTTCGCTGGGGCAACGTGGGACGGGTGGCCGGAGTGGTCGCCGCCGTCGGGCTCGTCGTCGCCTGGGGTCGCCTGGGCAGCCGGCCCCAGGCGCTGCCGGGGCCGGCGCGGCCGGTCGTGGTGA
>JAOPZQ010000627.1 GCA_025964075.1 Solirubrobacterales bacterium
GCGCGCGGCTGCGCCGGCGCCATCGGGGCAGCGTGAGGACGAGGAGCACCACGGCGGCGAGGACGCCGAAGATCGGCACCAAATAGGCGCTGAGGCTGAACCCATGCGCCGGCGGGTTCGCCAATGCGGCCGGGCCGTACTGCGCGACGAGGGCGCGCTCGATCTGCGCCTTCGTCTGGCCGCGCGCGATCAGGGCCTTGATGAAGTCGCGCTCGGCGACCGCCTGCGGCGCGTCCCCGGCGACCTGGAGCGGGACCTTGCAGAGGACGCACATGACCTCGGTTTCGAGGTCGCTGAGCGAGGCGCGGGGCTTGGGCGCCGCCGTCGCGGTCGCCGTGGCGCCGAGCGCGAGCGCCGTGGCCAGCAGCGCGACGCGGCGCATCATGCCCGCAGCGCCTTCGCCAGCGCCCGGTCGACGAAGCCCTGGTTCACCGGGCCGCGGTTGAGGTCGACGATGCGCCCCTGCCGGTCGAGCACGAACGTCTCCGGCACGCCCTGCAGGCCGAGCTTCGAGGAGAACGAGCCGTCGACGTCGCGCAGCACGGGATACGTCAGGCGGTGCGCCCGCACGAAGCGCTCGGCGTCCGGCGTCGTGTCCCGCCACGTGACGCCGACGACGACGGCGCCGCGCGGCTGGATCTTGCGGTAGGCGCGCTCGAGCGCCGGCGCCTCGGTCTTGCACGGCGCGCACCACGACGCGAACACGTTGACGATCACGACCTTCCCGCGGTAGGCCCGGAGCGACTGCGCGCCACCGCCCCCGAGCTCCACCAGGCTCTTCGTCGGGGCGGCGAGCGGCCGGCCCTTGGCGATCGCGTTCTCGACGCTCAGGTTCGTGCTCTGCTTCGTGACGCCGAAGACGAGCAGCGCGACGAGTGCCAGCCCGGCCGCGCCGGCGAGGACGGGAATCAGGGCGCGCCTCATCGATCCGAAGGGTAGAGCGCACCGGCAAAGGTTCCGCCGCCGCCCCTCGGCGAGGGCCTAGAATGCGCCCCAGCGCGGCGGTAGCTCAGTTGGTAGAGCGCGAGCTTCCCAAGCTCGAGGTCGCGGGTTCGAGGCCCGTCCGCCGCTCTTCTTCGCGTGTGCCGCCGCTTCGGGAAGCGAGGAGATCGACCGCTGCGGGCGGCTAGATGGCGAAGACGGCCTCGATCTCGACCGAGATCCCGAAGGGGAGGCTCGCCATGCCGACCGCCGAGCGAGTGTGCGCCCCGACTTCGTCTCCGAAGATCTCCACCAGAAGATCGGACGCGCCGTTTGCGACGGCCGGCTGGTCGGTGAACTCGGGCTCCGAGTTCACGAGCACCAGCAACTTCACGACTCGCTTGACGCGACTCAGATCCCCGAGCTCCTCGCGAAGCGTGCCGAGGAGGTTCAGCAGGACGAGCTCCGCGGCCTGTTTCCCCTGAGCGACGTCGAGCTCTCGCCCGAGCTTGCCCTTGAAGATGTACTCCCCGTCCTGGAGCGGCCCATGACCGGAGACGAACACCAATTCCCCGACCCGCACGGCGCCGACGTACGTTCCGACCGCGGGGCCGGGGGCGCGAAGCGTGAGCCCCCGCTGTTCCAGTCGTGCCTCGGGCGACATGGTTGTGGTCATGACTCTGTCTCCTGTTCGTAGGCGTGGCCGATGCGGAAGAGCGTCGCCTCGTCGAGGGGGCGGCCGAGAAGCTCCATTCCGACCGGAAGGCCGGACGGCGCGAGCCCGCAGGGCAGCGTCAGGGCCGGTTGGCCCGTCAGGTTGGCCGGCCACGTGTGGCGGACGAAGTCCGGCAGCCCGATCTCCGACGACGCGTCCACCAAGTCCACCGGGAGCTGCTCGACGGGCTTGGTCATCACCGGCTGGGTCGGAGCGACCATCGCGTCGAGGCGATCGCTGAGGAACGCGTCCTTCATCGCGTGGCGGAGCACGGTACGGGCACGCTGCGCGGCGAGGTAGGAGCGTGCGAACACCAGACTGCCCACTTCGAGCATGACGCGAGTCTTGGGCTCGTACGCCGCCGCGCGGTCCCGCAGCAGGGCGCGGTGGTAGTCGCTGGTGTCGGCAAGCAGCGTGATCAGCCCGACTGTCGGCATCAGGCCCAGGCGAGGGATGCTGACCTCGACGATCGTCGCGCCGAGGTCTTGCAGGACGGACATCGCCGAGACCAGCGCGTCGCGTACCTCCGGCACGACGTGGTCACCGAAGTAGAACTCGCGCTCGACACCGATTCTCATCCCCGCGATGCCGGCGCCGATGTCCCTGGTGTAGTCGTCGACCGGCGTGTCGAGGCTGCTGGAGTCGAGTGGGTCGAATCCCGCGAGCTCGCCGAGCATCAGGGCGCAGTCCTCGACCGTCCGCGCGATCGGCCCGACATGGTCGAGCGAAGGGCTCATCGCGACAACGCCGCGGCGGCTGATCCGACCGAACGTCGGTTTGATGCCGACCACGCCGTTCAGGGACGCGGGGACGCGAACCGAGCCGCCCGAGTCGGTTCCCAGCGCGCCGTACGCAGATCGCGCGGCGACCGCGACCGCGGAGCCGGCGCTCGACCCGCCCGGATAGCAGGAGTTGTCCAACGCGTTCCGAGTCGGAGGCACGTTCTGGCCGTACGCGAACTCGTGTGTCACCGTCTTGCCGACCATTACGGCTCCTGCCGTTCTGAGCCGCCGCACGGCATCCGCGTCATCGTCGGGCACGAAGCCGGCCAGCACCTTCGAGCCGGCTTCCGTCGGGGCGTCCTTGGTGTAGAAGAGGTCCTTCACACCCACGGGGATCCCGTGCATCGGCCCCCGCCACCGCCCGCGATCGAGTTCCTTCTGCGCAGCGCGCGCCGCCGCCCGCGCGACGTCCTCCGTGACGGTCGCGTAGGCGTGGACCGAGGGCTCGCTCTCCTCGAGCTGCGCGAGCGTGGCCTCCAAGAGGTCGCAGGCCGATGCCTCTCGCCGGAGCAGCAGGATCCCCGCCTCCCTCATCGACAGGTCGGTGAGATCCGTCATCGCCAGCGGGGATCGAAATGGACGATGGGCTCGACGTCGGTGAGATCCAGCTCCTCGAGGACCTTGACCGACTCGAGGTGCGCGGAAAGGGCGACTCGGACATCCTCGACGTCCTCGGGCGGAATCTCGATCCCCTGGAGCCGGCTCAGAAGCAGAACCGCCTCGGACGAGACGGTCATAGCGTCGTGATCGCAGACGTCCCGGCGAGCATCGGATTCTCGGCCTTCCACTTGACGACCGGATTCGCGGCACGCCAACGGGTGACGTAGTCGTCCATCCGCTCGAACCGCACGCCGGCCTTTCCCTTCATGTACTCGATGAGCTCCTCGACCAGCCGAAGGCGGCTTGCCCGACCGATGATCTCCGGGTGGAACGCGAGCACGAACACGCCGCCCGGGCAGTTCTCGTAGGCGTAGTCGAACTCGGTCTGCCAGATCTCACGCACCGCGGAAGGCGGCATCACGAGGTTGGACCAGCCCGGCACGAACTCGAAGTACGGCACATCGCAGAGCGACCAGTTGAACGGCATGCCGATGAGCTCCGTCACCTCACCGAACACGTAGGGCTCGGTGTCCGACCACTTGTCCCCATTGCGGAGGTAGCACGGGTAGAAGTCGGACGCCGCGCTGGTGCCTTCGTACGTGAAGCCGCGCTCCAGCAGGACGTCGACGACGTTCGCACCGAAGTCGGTGCCCGGAAGGCGGTAGCCCGACGGGGTCTCACCCGTCACCTTCTCGAGCGCCTTCAGCCCGAGGTCGATGACCTCGAGCTCCCGTTCCGCATCGAGCTTGGCGGGGTTCTCGTGCATCCAGCCGTGGTGACCGATCTCGTGTCCTTCGAGCGCGGTGCGCTTGACGACATCTGGATACGCGAGCGCGGTGAACCCCGGCGTGAAGAAGCTGCCCTTGACGTCGTGCTTGGCGAAGAGATCGAGTATCCGTGGCGCCGAGTAGGCGCCGAACTCGCCCCTAGACATCGAGAGGCGGTCGGTCAGACCCCGGGCGGTGGGCCAGATCGACATCGTGTCCCAGTCGAACGTCAGACAGACTGACAGTCGAGGCTCCGGCGCGTCGGGCGTGGGGTTCATTTGTGCGAGCGACATTGGATCCAAAAGTATGGGCAAGGCCGCGGCGAGCCTTCCGACAGACGGGCCGATGTCGCGCCGGGATTTCCCTACCGACGGTCGAATCTCTCGGCCCGGCAGCGGGCGCCAGGTGTGATGTGATTGGATCCACGAACCTCCCCGGCTACCTGCGATGTACAGTCGTGCACCTGAGCCCCATGCACCCGCGGTCGAACTTCGTAGATCCTGGCGGACCCGCGCTCGTCGACCAGCTCGCGCGCGACATCCAGACGCGGATTCACCTCGGCGAGCTGCCCTTGGGCTCGTGGCTGCGACAAGAGTCGCTCGCGCACGACTACGGCGTCAGCCGAACGCCGGTCCGCGAGGCACTGCGCAAGCTGCAGGCGAGTGGCACCGTCGTCCTGGTCCGACACCGCGGGGCGCTCGTGCAGGGCCAGTCGGCGCGCGAGATCCGCGAGGCGTACGTCGTCCGGGCCGAGCTCGAAGGGCTGGCCGCTCGGCTCGCGGCGGAGAACGCGGGGCCTGACGACCTTGCGCGGCTGCTCGACGCGGAGAACCTCTTCCGCGTCGCGGCGCAGGAGTTCATCGACCTGGCGGCGTCCGCCGGCACCGACCAGGTGCCGCTGGTCCGCACCTGGGACGAGGCGAACAACCGGTTTCACGACGCCGTGATCGGAGCAGCCGGCAACGACCGGCTGCACAGCACGATCGTCGAGCTGCACCGCAGCATCCCGCGGAACCTGACCTCGACGGCGCTCGGCGAGGAACCGACACTCGTCGAGGAGAACGTGCAGCAGCACAAGCGGATCCGCGAGGCGATCGAGCGGGGCGATCCCCCCGCCGCGCGGCGGTGGATGATCGACCATGTGCGCCGGGCGGGTGAGCTGGTCGCAGGATGGTTCGAGCACCAGGACCTCTCCGACGTCGACGCCGCGACATCGCCCGAGCCGCCGCGCATCGAGAGGAGCGTCACACGCCCATCGTGAACATCGTGTCGGTGTCGAACAGGTCGGACAGCAGCTCACTCCCGTCTTCCGTGATGAGCACTTCGTCCTGAACGTGCCAGAAGCCCTCGAGGACAGGCTCCAGGCACACCACCATTCCGGGCTGGAGCGGCTGTGACTCGCCCGGCACGAGCATCGGCTCCTCCTGGTGCCACCACACCCCCGTGCTATGGCCGACGAGCGAGTTCACGGGCCCGACCCCGGCGGCTTCGCAGCGGTTCCGATAGTGGTCGTGGACATCACAGGCCCTGGTCCCCGGCCTCAGCACGCGACCGATGATCTCGCGATGGATGTCGAGGAGAAGCGCGTAGCGCTCTTCCTGGTCAGCGGTCGGCGGCCCCATCACCGCCATCCGGGAGAGGTTGGCGGCATAGCCGTCGAGATAGGAGACGTAGTCCGTGCGGAGCAGATCCCCCTGCTTCACGGGAACGTCGCTCTCACCTCCATAGACCGCGATCGGGTTTCTGCTCGATTGCAGGATCCCGTGAGCGCTCTCCGCGCCGCGCTCGATCAGGGCCCGGAGCATCCGCGCATGCAGTTCGCGTTCCGTGACCCCGTCCCGCGCCGTCCGCAGCACCTCGAGATACGCCTCGTCCTGGAGGTCGGCCCCTCGCTTGAGAATCGAGACCTCGGCGGGGGTCTTGACGTTGCGTAGCCGCTGCAGGACGCCGGTGCAGTCGACGAAGTCCGCTTGCGGCAGGGCGGCGGTGAGCGTCTCCCACTGGACGAGCGTCATCATGCCGCGCTCGATGCCGATTCGGCCGCGGCCGACCCCTCGCCCTCTCAGCGCAGTCGCTGCCAGCACGTAGGGGTCGTCGACGTACTCGGTGAACTCGAGCATGTCGTCGAGCCAACTGCGCTGTCGTGCGACTCCCGCCGCGATCCCGCTCACGACGAGCGTGGCCTCGCCACTCGAGAACTGAACGACGACCGAGCCCCGAGGGTTGTGGACGAAGTCCTGGAGGCGCCCGAGGGTGCCCGGGAAGCGGAGCCCGGACAGGTACGCCACGTTCTGGCCCGACCGGACGACGATCGCGTCGAGAGCGTGCTCACCGAAGACGCCGGCCAGCCGCGCTTCGTCGTACATCGGTGTCGCTTTCGGCATGCTCGTTCCCCTCTGACTCAGATCGGTGTCTCGCCAAGGTCGTGGCGCTCGAACCACTCGGCGACGAGCTCCCCCGCACGGCCCACGTGATCGATCATCCGGCGCCGCGCAGCGGCGGCGTCGTGGCGCTCGATCGCCTCCCGGATGCCCTCGTGCTGCCGAACGTTCTCCTCGATGAGGCGGGGCTCGTCGCTCAGCGCCGTCCAGGTCAGGTTCCGCGGGAGCGTGCGGTGGAAGGCCCGGATCGTCCGGCTCAACCGGTCGTTGCCGGCGGCGTCGATGAGGGTGTCGTGGAAGCGGTTGTTGGCCTCGTCCCAGGCGCCGCCGCGCATCAGACCGTCCCGCCCGGCGGATTTCGCCATCGCGACGAACTCCTCCGCCGCGGCGCGGAACAGCTTCTCCGCATCGATCAACCGGGAGACGTCCTCGGCACCCGCCCGATCGGCGGCGAGCCGCGCCGCCAGGCCCTCGACTTCTGCGCGCACGACATAGGCCTCGCGGATCTGCCGCGGCGTCTGGCCCTGGACGATCGCGCCGCGGTGGCGGACGAGCACGACGACCCCGCCGGCCTGGAGCTTGCGCAGCGCCTCGCGGATCGGAGTGCGGCTGACGCCGTAGTCATGGGCGAGCGACTCCTGGCGGAGCCGGGATCCGATGCGCAGCTCCCCGCGTGCGATCCGCGCCTGGATGTCCTGCGCAAGCTGGTCCACGAGCGCGCCGCCCCCGGGACGCGCGGAGCTCGAGAGCCGATGGCCTGGCGCGCTCATGGCCGCGCAGGCTACCCGGACGGCCGGGCGACGTCCAGCATCTTGGATCCACTCCTCGTGGCAATGCTCACCGCTTTCGACCCTCTGTCGCCCACACGGCGGCGATTGTGGACCGCCGGTCGGAGACAGGCCTACGGGGTGCACTGGATATTGGATCCAGTGTTGCTCAATCGAGAACGTGCGTATGCACTCATGGACCGGGACGGCGTCGACGCGCTCGTGGCCACCACGCCCGAGAACGTCTACTACCTGAGCGACTACGGCAACCAGCACACCTTCCACTTCGGTCCGTGGGGGCTCAGTGCCGCGATCCTCCCGCGCGACGCCGACATCCCGCCGACGCTGATCGTCGCCGACTGGGAGTTGCCGCATATCAGCGAGCGGCCCTCGTGGATGCCGGGGCTCGAGGTCCAGACCGGGATCTCGACCTTCATTCCCGACGACGGCGCCCTGTCCGAGAGCGAGGCACGCCTCGCCGAGATGTGGCGGCGCGGCGAAGAGACGGGGTTGCCGAACCGCAGCCGGCTCGTCGGGCGGACGCTCTCGCGCCTCGGTCTCGACTCGGCGACCCTCGTCTTCGACGATCCGCGGGTCATGCTCGAGCTGCAGGCCCGCGAGCTCGAGCGTGCCGAGGTGATCGAAGGGGTCAACTTCTTCCGCGAGGCCCGGATGGTCAAGACGCCGGACGAGCTCGCGATGCTCACCGTCGCCGCCCGCAAGAACCAGGCGGCGCTTCAGTCCACCGCCGCGATGGTCGCCGAAGGCGTCACCACGGGCCAGCTGCTCAACCACTATCTCGCCGCGATGTCGAGCCAGGGCGGCTACGGCAGCCACATGACCGGCGGGGGCCACGAGCGGACCTGGCACACCTATCCCGATCCGAACTACCGCCTCAAGAGCGGCGACATCTACAACATGGATCCTGCCGGCCACTACCGCTACTACTGGGCGGACATGGGGCGTGCCGCCGAGGTCGGGGGGCCGACCGGCAAGTTCGAGCACCTGTACGGGACGCTCCAGGAAGTCACCGATGCGGTGCTTCCGATGATGCGCCCCGGCGTCTCCACGGGGGAGATCAAGGCCGAGACGCTGCGCTTGGCCGCCGGCGCCATGCCCAGCGGCCTCGTCCCGCTCATCCACTCCATCGGCATCGAGCAGTACGACCATCCGCAGAGCGTCGGCGAGTTCCTCTCCGAGGACTTCGTGCTGGAGGCGGACATGGTCATCAACTACGAGATCCCGTACTTCGAGTTCCCGTGGGGGGTCCTCCAGCTCGAGGACACCTACCACGTGACCCCGAGCGGTCCCCGGCGCCTCGTCGACCTTCCGCAGGAGCCCTTCTACTCGTCATGACCAAACCACCAGGAAGGGCAGCGATCCCGATGAGCGACGCGCCAACCGCCGACACGCTGACCCGCCGGCGCTTCATGCTGCTGAGCGGACAATCGGCGCTTCTGGCCGGCGCCGGCGGGCTGCTCGCCGCCTGCGGCAGCTCCAGCAACGGCTCGTCGGTCGTCGGGGGCGTCGGGACGCTCGTCCAGGGCTACCCGTCGGTCCCGAGCCAGCTCGACCCCGGGACGTTCAGCGGGATGGACGTGCTGCTGACGCTGGGGAACGTCTACGCGACGCCGATGCGCTTCATCAAGAAGGACCTCGGCCAGGGCTACCCCGAGGTCCCGACCAAGGACCCGCAGGTCGAGCCGTGGATCGCGAAGTCGCTCGAGCCGAGCTCCGACCTCAAGACGTTCAAGCTCACCCTGCGCGACGACGTCGTCAGCAGCGCCGGGAACCCGCTCGTCGCCGAGGACGTGCGCTGGACCGTCGAGCGCAACAACGCGATCGCCGGCAACGGGCAGATCATCGTCCAGCTGGCCGGCCTGAAGCAGCCGCGCAACATCAAGGTGCTCGACGACCACACGCTCGAGCTCCGGCTCGACCAGCCCAACCGTCTGCTTCCGGAGCTTCTGCAGAACCAGTTCGGCTTCGGGATCGTCGACTCCGTCGCCGCCAAGGCGCACGCCACGGCCGGCGACAAGTACGCCAACAAGTGGCTGCAGCGGAACACCGTGGGCTACGGCCCCTACCAGGTGACCGAGTTCACGCCGCAGCGCATGACGTTCACGCCCAACCCGAAGAACCCGCTCGACAAGCCGGTCTACCGCCGGGTCCGCTGGCTCGCGGTCCCCGAGACCTCGAACCGCCTGAGCCTGATCCAATCCGGCGACGCCCAGATCGTCTCGGAGCTCGAGCCCGAGCAGCTCAAGATCGTCGAGTCCCTGAAGACGAGCAAGAGCTACGCCACGGACACGCAGGCGATCTCGGATCAGCTGTTCTTCAACATGTCGGTCCCCGAGCTGAAGGATCCCCGCGTCCGTCTCGCGCTGATGTACGCGATCCCGTCGAAGGGGATCCTCGAGGCCGTCTACCGCGGGACCGCGACCGCCGTCGAGACGCCCCTCGGCGGCACCCAGTACCGCGGTGCCGACAAGTCGCTGAACCCGATCAAGGAGGATCCGGCGAAGGCGAAGGCGCTCCTCCAGGCCGCGGGCGCCAGCGGCCTGAAGCTCAAGCTCAACTTCGACACGAGCTCGTTCTGGCAGAAGCCCGCGGCCATCCAGCTGCAGACGGCCTGGCAGGCCATCGGCGTGACCACCGAGCTCGAAGGCCTCCCGCCCTCGGTCTGGGGCGAGCGCCTGGGCAAGAAGACGATGCCCGTCTTCATGATCACGCTCAACTGGCTGATCCCGGACTTCTTCTACGTCATGAACCTCCTGTTCAGGAGCGACAGCGGGATCAACTTCGCGGGCTTCAAGAGCGCGCAGATCGACAAGGTGCTCGTCGCCGGGGAGAACGAGCCCGACGCGGCGAAGCGCGACCAGCTGGCGGTCGAGTTCCAGCGCCTGTTCTGGCAGCAGCCCCCGGCGATCGCCTTGGCGCTCCGCAAGTCCGTGACGGCGATGAACGGCAACGTCCAGGGCTACACGGCGTGGATCAACGGCATGGCGTACTGGGCCGATCTGAAGCCGAAGGCCTGAGGCGCCGGCCATGTGGCGCTTCGCCGCGACCCGGATCGCGACGTTCCCGCTCCAGATCCTGGGCGCGGTGACGGTGATCTTCCTGGTCATCCACGCGCTGCCCGGAAGCCCGGTCTTCCACAAGCTCGGGCTCTACCAGACGCCGGAGCTGGTGCAGAAGCTGACGCACGATCTGGGACTCGGACGTCCCCTGATCGACCAGTACCGCGACTTCCTGTCCGGACTCGTGCATGCGGACCTCGGCGTGTCGTTCCTGACGAGCAACCCGGTCACGACCGACCTCGCCAACCTGTTCCCCGCGACGCTCGAGCTGGCGCTCGCGAGCATGCTCGTCGGCCTCGTCGTCGGCGGGCTCTTCGGGGTCGTCTCCGGGCTCCGCTCCGACGGAGCGTTCGCGCGCGGGACGTCGGTGTACCGGCTGGTCGCCGGAGCGGTGCCCGAGTTCCTCATCGGGCTCATCCTGATCTACGTCTTCGTGTCGGTGCTGAACCTCGCCCCCGGCCCGACCGGTCAGCTCGACGCCCAGCTCAACACACCCCCGCGGATCACGGGGATGATCGTGATCGATGCGCTGCTGGCGGGCGACATGGTCGCGTTCCGCTCGGCGGTGTCCCATCTCGCGCTGCCGGCGCTGGCGCTCGGCGTCTCGACCGGCGGCCCGATCGCGAGGCTGCTCCGCATCGTGATCGCGGACGCCCGCGAGAGCGACTACGTGCAGTACGCCCAGCTCGCCGGGCTGCGACGCAGGTCGGTCGCGTTCTACGTCGTGCGCAGCGCGGTGGTCCCGCTGATCACGCTCCTCGCGGTCCAGTCCGTGCTGCTGATCGGCCAG
>JAOPZQ010000653.1 GCA_025964075.1 Solirubrobacterales bacterium
TGCGGCGGAGGCGGCGGCTCCGCACCCGCGACCAGATGAAGTGGGCGAGCAAGGCCGGCGCCGTCAGCCACAGCATGTAGAGCGGCAGGAAGAACACCGGCTCGAACGTGGGCGCCAGGTCCGACCACGGCAGCGCCCCGTGGGGGATGTGGAGGAACCGCGGGTCGGTGGGGAAGTAGCCGAGCCAGTTGTAGATCGGGTCGAACAGGAACATCCCGCCGGCGGCCAACGTGACACACAGTCCGTTCTGCATCCGGCGCGCCTTCCACGACCGGTATCCGAAGACGATCAGCAGCGTCCCGGCGCCGGCGAAGCCGATCGCCTGCCACAGCTGCGGCCAGTGGTCGAACCCGAGCCATGGCGAGTTCGCGCGCGGGTAGCCGTCGACGATGTGCGTCGCGACGGGGTGCGGGTCACGTAGTCCGCCCGGCCCCGTCTGCGCCGTGGCGAGCATCAGCGCGAGGACCGCGCCGAGCGCGCCGAACGCGACGACGAGCCACTTGCGGGAGTCGGCCGGCTCGGGCGGGACTTCCGTCCCGCCCGATCGGAGGGGAACGACGACGGAGCCGGCGGCGCCCGCGCGTCGCTCGACGTCGGCGATCGCCATCCCGGTGCCTAGGCGCCGAGGCTGGCGGGGTCGAAGCCTTCCTCCCAGTAGTGCGGGGTCATCACCGGGATCCCCAGCTCCTGGAAGATCGGGTTGTCGTTCCAGCAGGTCGACTCGAGGACGATCTTTCCGTTGCGGTCGAACTGGTGGAACGTCGAGCCCTTGGTCTCGAGTCGCTTGCCCGCGGCGGGAATTCCCCGGAACGCGGCCGCGTGCTCGACGGAGTAGTTCCAGTGGATCAGGCCGTAGCGTTCGTCGCCGATGTACTCGGTGGCCTCGAACGTGTGGACGCCCGCCCCGTTCTCCGGGTCGTCGTTGGCGAGGCCGCCGAGCGCGCGGCGCAGCATCGCCCGAGTGGTGATGGTGTCGTCCATGTGGTCGTCCACGATCGTGTACTCGAGCGTGAACTCACCGTCGGGTGCGTAGAGCTCGGCGAGCGCGTCGGTGTCACTTCCGAGCGCCTCGGTCCACCGGTGGGCGTGCTCCAGGTTCATGTCGTTCTCCTCGTCGTCGTGCGTCCGGATCAGGCGGCGCCGACGGCTTGCCGCTGGGTGGCGAGGTGCGCGGGGATCTTGTCCGCGGTCATACCGAGCTGGCGCAGGATCGCGGCGGCATCCCACCACGAGGACTCACGCGCGATGTGACCGTCCTCGGTGTACACATGGAACGTGTGACCCTGGGTGCCGAACGGCTTGCCCGCGACGTCGAGGCCGAGGAACACGGCGCAGTGCTCGGGGTACCACTCCCACCGGATGAGGCCGCAGCGCTCATCGCCGACGTAGGAGCGGATCTTGAAGTTGTGGATGCCGATCCCGTTCTCGGGATCCTGGTTGGCGTACGGACCGAAGACGCGGTGCAGCTCTAGCTTGTCGGTGATGCTCTGCTCGAGCATGAGATCCTCGAAGAGGAACTCGTCCGCGTACAGCGCGCACACGGCCTCGGGGCTCGTGCGGAACGCCTTGAGCCACTTCACAGCGAAGTTGTAGTTCATGCCGTGCTCTCCTCCGATGAAGACCTGGGTACCGGGCTGCGGCGAAGGTTAGGTCGGGCCCTGGAGGAGACCTTCCTCCCGCAGCCGGAAATCCCCCGCCCGAAAGTGGCATCGCCACCGGCGGCGGCTACGCCGCGGCGAGGGGGCGAACCGCGTCGCGGATCGCGTCCAGCGCCTCCGGGTTCTCGGCGCCGGAGAGATCCCCGGGGTCCGCCCCGATGACGGCGGCGCGGATCGCGCGGCGCAGGATCTTCGCCGAGCGGGTACGCGGAAGCGCGGCGACGCGAAGCACGCGCGCGGGGGTGAACGGCTTGCCCATCTGCCGGCCCACCTCGTCGCGGAGCTCGTCCGAGACGTCGTCGGCGTCGGGGTCGGCCGGCGTCCAGAAGCACCAGATCGCTTCGCCCTTCCGATCGTCGGGAACGCCGACGGCGGCCGCCTCGGACACCGCCGGATGCGCGACGAGCACGCTCTCGATCTCCGCCGGTCCGACGCGTTTGCCCGCGATGTTGATCGCCTCGTCGGAGCGGCCGAAGAGGAACCACCGGCCGTCGTCGTCGACCTTCGCCCAGTCGCCGTGGCGCCAGACGCCCGGGAACATCGACCAGTAGGACTCGAGGTAGCGGTCGGGGTCGTTCCACACCCCGCGCGTCATCGACGGCCACGGCTGCTTGCAGACGAGCTCGCCGAGCTGCTCGCGGACCGGCGCCCCGTCGGGGCCGAGCACGTCCACGTCCATGCCGAGCGAGGGGCCGCCGAGCGAGCACGACTTGATCGGCTCCACGGGATAGGGCGAGAGGAACGACCCGCCGACCTCGGTGCCACCGGAGAAGTTGATGATCGGGACGCGGCCGCCGCCGACGTGCTCGCTCAGCCACCTGTACGGCGCCTCGTTCCACGGCTCGCCGGTGGCGCCGAACGTCCGGATCGACGAGAGATCCGACGCGGCGGGCCAGCCGTCGCCGTGCGCCTTCAGCGCCCGGATGAGAGTGGGGGAGACGCCGAGGGTCGTGATGCGATGGCGCTCGACGAGCTGCCAGATCCTCCCGGGATCGGGCGTGTCGGGCGAGCCTTCGTAGAGCAGGAGCGCCGCGCCGAGCGCGTGGGTGCCGAACGTGCTCAGCGGACCCATGACCCAGCCCATGTCGGTGATCCAGCAGAACACGTCGCCGCGCCGGACGTCGAACGCGTAGGCCAGCTCGGACGCCACCTTGACGAGGAAGCCGGCGTGCGTGTGCACGGCGCCCTTCGGATTGACGGACGTGCCTGACGTGTTGCCCAGCAGCATCGGGTGCTGGGCGGTCGTCGTCTCGGAGGGCTCGCGCCCGGA
>JAOPZQ010000017.1 GCA_025964075.1 Solirubrobacterales bacterium
GTGGCCGAAGCGGAGCGCGCCGACCCGCTCGTGCGGGCGGCGAGCCGGCTGGCGGCCTCGGGGGTGCCCGCCGAGGAGCTCGCCGAGATCGCGAGCCGGGCGCGGGAGGAGATGGTCACCGCGCTGCGCGTCGCCTCGGAGACGCCGTTTCCCGAGACCGAGGAGGCCTACCGCGACGTCCAGGACGTCGGGTCGGGCAGCCCCACCCACCCCGCATGGGCCTACTGACCCGCCCGGCGGTGACGACGCTGAGCTACCTCGCGGCGAGCACCGCCGCGCTGAGTGAGGAGATGCGGCGGGACGAGCGCGTCTGGGTGCTCGGCGAGGACGTCGGTCGCGGCGGCCTCTTCCGCCAGTACGCCGGACTCGCCGAGGAGTTCGGTCCCGAGCGAATCGTGGACGCGCCGATCTCCGAGAGCGCGATCATGGGCGTGACGGTCGGCGCGGCGCTGACCGGCACGCGACCCGTCGCCGAGCTGCGCCTGAACGACTTCGCCGTCTGCGCGGCGGACGAGCTCGTCAACCAGGCGGCCAAGAACCGGTACATGTTCGGCGGGCAGGGTCGGATGCCGCTCGTCGTGCGCCAGCCCTACGGGATCGGCCGCTCCCAGGCCGCGCAGCACTCCCAGACGCTCGAGAGCTGGTACGTACACGTCCCGGGCCTGGTGGTGATCGCGCCCTCCACGCCGGCCGACAACTACGGCCTGCTGCGCGCCGCGATCCGCTGTGACGACCCCGTGGTGTACTTCGAGCACAAGATGCTGTGGGCGGTGGAGGGCGACGTCGCGCTCGGGGAGGACCCGGTGCCTATCGGCACGGCGGCGTGCGTGCGCCGCGGCGAGGACGTCACCGTCGTCGCCTGGTCGAAGGGCGTCCACGTGGCCATGGAGGCGGCCGCGGCGCTGGCCGAGGAGGAGATCTCGGTCGAGGTCATCGACCTGCGCAGCCTCTGGCCGTGGGACAAGCCGGCGGTGCTCGAGAGCGCCCAGCGGACGGGACGGCTGCTCGTGGTGCACGAGGCGGTGCAGGTGGCCGGCTTCGGCGCCGAGGTCGTCGCGACCGTCGCGCAGGAGCTGTCGGTGGCGGTGCGCCGCGTCGGCGCCCCCCGCGTTCCCGTGCCGTACTCGCCGCCGCTCGAGGACGAGGTTCGCCTCGGCGCCCCGGCCGTGGCGGCCGCGGTGAGGACGATGCTGTGAGCGAGCCCGCCGTCGAGCTCTCCGGGGGCCAGGCGCTCGTCCGCATGCTGCGCGAGCACGGCGCGCGCTGGGCGTTCGGCATCGGCGGCTTCCAGCTGCTCCCGTACTACGACGCGCTCCACGACGCTCCGCCCGAGCTCGTGCACGTGCTCGTCAAGGACGAGCGCGACGGCGCGTTCATGGCGGACGCCTACGCGCGGATCTCCCGCACTCCCGGCGTCTGCGACGGCACGCTCGGCCCCGGCGCGACGAACCTCGTCACGGGGCTGGCCGAGTCCTACGGCGCCGGCGTGCCGGTCATCGCCCTGGCCGGCGAGACCAACTCGCTGATCTCGGGGCGGCACGCCACGCAGGAGTCCGACCAGCTCGCGATCCTGCGCCCGACGGTCAAGGAGGCGCTGCGGGTCGACCGGATCGAGCGCGTGCCCGAGCTCGTGCGCCGCGCCTACGCCGTGGCGACGGGCGGGCGGCCGGGACCGGTGCTGCTGAACGTCCGCGAGGACGTCAGCCACGGCCGCCACGCGTTTCCGGAAGCCGACCTCCACGCGGATCCGGCGACGTGTCGCCTCCCCGGACGCCGCATGCGACCGGACGCGGCCGACGTCGACGCCGCGGCCGAGTTGCTCGCGCGCGCGGGGCGTCCCGTCCTCCTGGCCGGCGGCGGCGTCCATCTCTCCGGCGCCTACGACGAGCTCGCGGCGCTCGCCGAGCGGTTCGCGCTCCCGGTGGCGACGACGATCGGCGGCAAGGGCGCGATCTCGGAGCGCCACCCGCTCGCGCTCGGGGTCTTCGGCCGCTACAGCCGCGCCGCGAACGCGTTCATCGCCGACGCCGACGTCCTCCTCGTCGTCGGGTGCAAGCTCGGGGAGATCGCCACGAACCGCTGGAGCCTGCTGCCCGCCGGCGCCTCCGTCATCCAGCTCGACGTCAGCCCCGAGGAGCTCGGCCGCAACGCGCGCCTGGCGGTCGGGATGATCGGCGACGCCGCGCTCGGCCTCGCCGATCTCCTCGCCGCCGCGCCGGAGCCGCGGCCGCGCAACTCCGCCGACATCGAGGCCGCGAAGCGCGCGTGGGAGGCGGAGCACGAGCCGCGCCGCGCCTCCGAGGAGCGCCCCGTGCACCAGGCCCGGCTCCTGCGCGAGCTGAACGCCGTCCTGCCCGAGGACGGCATCCTCGTCGCCGACGGCGGCTTCGCGGCGCACTGGTCCGCCCTGTACTGGGAGGTGGCCCGGGCGGGGCGCCACTACGTCGCGAACCGCGGCCACGCCTCGATCGGCTACGGCGTGCCGGCCGCCATCGGCGCGAAGCTCGCCGCCCCCGACCGCGCCGTCGCGGCGCTCGTCGGCGACGGTGGGCTCGCGATGAGCATCGGCGAGCTCGAGACCGCGGTCCGGCTCGGGCTCGACGGCCTCGTGTTCGTCGTCGTCGACAACCAGGCCTCGGGCTACGTGAAGGCGCTCCAGCACTCGCTCTACGACGGGCGCTTCCAGTCGGTGGACAGCGTCGACGTCGACTACAGCCGGGTCGCCCGCGAGTTCGGCGTGCACGCCGAGCGCGTCGAGGATCCCGCGGCTCTGGCGCCGGCGTTCGACCGGGCGCTGGGCGCCGGCGGCCCGGCGCTCGTCGACGTGTGCGTAACGCGCGACCCATCGGGAATGCTGCCCGGCACCGACCCGCGGACGGCGGAAAGGAGCACCACATGAGCACGATCGCGGTAATCGGAGCCGCCGGCGTCCAGGGGGCGCAGATCACCCGGCGCCTGATCGACGGCGGCGCGCACCGCGTGCTGTGCGTGGAGGCGGGCGCGGGCGAGGAGCGCCTGCGCGACCGGGGCTTG
>JAOPZQ010000023.1 GCA_025964075.1 Solirubrobacterales bacterium
AGTTCGCCGCCAAGCGCCTGGCCAAGTACAAGCTCCCGCGCCGCTTCGAGCGACGTGACGAGCTGCCCAAGACGCCGACCGGCAAGATCAGCAAGGGCCCGCTGCGCGAGGAGTTCGGCAACTGGGCCACCGAGCGCGCGAAGGCGCGGCGGTGAGCGGCGTCGCCGATGAGCGCGACGCCGGACGAGCACGTGGCGCGCCGCAACCTGCTCGCGCAGATCGGCGCGCTGGAGCGCGAGCTCGGCCGGCTCGCAACGCTCGGCGACCCGCACTCGAAGCTCGGCATCGTCGGCCGACGGGTCCTCTCGACCGCTGACCTGGAGCGCGTGCGCGACGAGCTCTTCGCCGTGATCTACGGACTCCGCGCCGGCGACGTGCCCCACACGCCGCTGCCCGGGCCTCACGAGGATTAGGCCGACGCTCTTCACCATCGCGCCTAGTCGATGCTCCTGCGGCACGACGATCGTGTGACTTGCAGCCAGTGGCGCCGGACACGTCCGTGCCCGGCGCCACCGTAGCTCCTACCTGGTCGTGGACCCGTGTGGGCCCTTCGCTCCGATCTTCACATTCGGCTTGGGGTGGGAGTTGCCTCCGGCCCACATCACCGTCTTGTCGAATGCCATCCGTGCCGTGGTGTCGGCAAACCCCTTCGACATGAACGTCAGGACGCTCTTCTCGTTGTTGTCCAGGTTGTCGCACCACCGGAACGGGTTGTCGACGCATCCGCCGTCGAAGCTCGGGATGTTGCCCTCGTAGTTGCCGGTGAAGCCGCCGAACATGTTGACCTCGTCCTGGCTCTTGCAGCAGTCCTGGCCGGTCAGCACGCCGCTCGCGGGAACTCCCGCCATGTTGAAGCTGAAGGCGTCGGTTCCCACCGGCGAGAACAGCTCGTGCTGGTGCCCGCTCGAGTCGAAGTAGTTGATCAACTGATCGCGGGAGACCTTCGACGGCTCATACACCTGGTCCGGGAACTTCGTCGTCACCGTACGCCCGAACAGGTCAACGCCCGCGGGATCGAGGACACCGACGAGGTAGTTCGGCGACGCGGTGACATCCGCATCGAGGTCATAGCGGATGCGGCCGAGCTCACTCGCGCTCAGGTTGTTGACGTAGTACTTCGAGCCTAGGAGACCAAGCTCCTCACCGCCGAACCAGATGAACCGCAGCTTGTTCCGCGGGTTGACGTTCTTCATCTTCTGGGCGATGTCGAGGATCGTCGCCGAGCCCGACGCGTTGTCGAGCATTCCCGCTCCATAGATCGCATCGAGGTGCGCGTCGACGACCAGGACGTGGTTCTTGTCGCCGCCCCGGGATTCCGCGATGACGTTGTAGTCCTGGCGGTTCGGGTCATGGATCCCCTGGACGCTGAGCGACATGCGGGGCAGCGCCGTCGCGCCCTGCGTGGCCTGCTGGTACTGGTTGTAGAGGTCGTTGCCGACGGCGAACGACGTGAACGCCACGGGAATCGTCGGGACGAACGGGTTCCCCGCGGAGTCGATCAGGCTCCCCGAGATCACGCTCGTGCGGCCCGGGTTGCCCTCGTTGAAGATGATCACGGCGGAGGCGCCGGCCGCCTGGGCGTTCTGCACCTTCACGCCGAAGTTGCAGCCGCCGCGCTGGATGAGCGCCACTCGTCCCGCCGTGAACCCGGTGAAGTCGGCGGCGGCGCAGCCGCTCGCCGAGCTGGGAGTCGGCGTTGGCGGTAGGACGCTCCCTCCGGCCGGCTGCAGATCGGCGGTCGTGCTGCCCGTGCTCCGCCCGGGATTCCAGTCGGAGACGAGCGTGTAGTCATGAGCGGTCGGCGAGGCCTCGCTCATCGACGGGATGCCCTGGTAGGCGAAGTAGTCGAACGTGTACGGCTGGATCGTGACCTTGTATCCGTCCTTCCTCATCAGGTTGGCCACGTAGTCGACCGACGCCTTGTAGCCCGGCTCGCCGGAGTTGCGCGACGGCTTGCCGTCCGGCCCCGGGTTGGCGTCGGCGATCTGCTGCAGGGCCTGCATGTGCTGCCACAGATCGTCGGTCTGGATGCACGCCACGAGCTTGTTCGGCGTGTCGTTCGCCCGCTTGTCGCACTTGTCCGACGTGCTCGCTCCCGCGCTGCCCGGAACGAGCAGCCAGGCGGCCACGCAGAGCGAAGCCAGCGACGCAGACACCAGTAGACGCGACCTTGAAGGTCGTCGCATAAAGCCCTCCCTTGATGGGTTATGTGGACGCGGAGCACCGACGGATCCCGTGGCGCGTCACGATCCGATTCCCGCCCTCGAAGCCCTCCCCACCTGGGCTCACGCGGCGCTCCGCTCTGTTGGCGCCAACATATGCACAGACGGCGGAAAAGCAACCCCGGCGTCGGCCGCCGAAACCGGACGCCACCCCTCAGGCCTTCACGCGGTCCGGAGGCAGATCGGCTGGTCCCGCCTGAAACACGACGGGATACCCGGCCCGGGGGCGCTTCTCGCTTCCTCGTTTCGGTGCACTGGCCGATCACCGCCGTCGACGTCGCCCAGGCGACACGGGACCAACGGCGCCGGTTGCCCGCGGATCGCAGGGGTACGCAGTCAGCCCTCGAAACCTCTCCGGGAAGGAGCGCAAGATGAAGAGGCTTGCGGTGGTGGCGGCGACGAGCGCGCTGGCGATGGCGCTTGCCGCCGGTGGGACGGTGGCCCAAGGACACGGCCAGGTGTCGGGCGGTGACCATCGCTCCCACGACGAACAGGTGTGCGGTCTCGACAAGCAGTGGCTGCAGAGCTCGATCCAGGGCGACAGGTTCGAGATCCAGGGCGGCCAGCTCGCGCTCTCGAAGACCTCCGCACCGAAGGTCCAGAAGCTGGCGCACACGCTGATCGACGATCACACGCAATCGCTCAGCGATGCGATCGACCTGGCGCACAAGTACGACATCGAAGTCCCGGATTCGCCGTCGCCCGTCCAGCAGTGGATCCTCGGCGACCTCGCCAAGAGCGGCAGGGACTTCGACCAGGCGTATTCGAGCGTCGAGGTCGCCGACCACGTCCAGGACATCAGCGAGGCGCAGGAGGAGGTCCAGGACGGGTGCAACCAGGACATCCGCGACGAGGCCAAGAACGAGATCCCCACGCTGCAGTACCACCTGCAGCTCGCCGAGGAAGCTCTGGCATCGGTGAGCTCGTGAGCGGAGCGCGGGCGTCGGGTGGCGCGGTCGTTGCCACCGTCGCGCCGCGATAGCTCGTCGGTTCGACGGCGAGAGCCCGAAGTCGGAGGGCTCTCGCCGTCTCGCGGCGTACGCCGGGGTATCGACCACCCCGGGTTGGCCAGCGTCCCAAGTGGCAACCTACCGTGAGTAGCGGGACCGGACTCGAAGGGCTCGGCGCCCCGCTCGCCGATCGACGCGCCAACTAGTGGCCGTAGGTCCCTTTTTGCCAGCATCCATGGTCCCACGGGACAGCGCGCGGGGAGCACGAGCGAGGCACCATCGGCAGTGTCACCGACGGGGCCGCGCTGGAGGACAGCACGCGGTCAACCATCGACAGGCGGCGGCCCCGGCCGTCCTGCACTCAGGAGAGGTTCTGCCAATCATGTCTCAACGGAAGCCCCTGGCCGCGTTGGCGGCCGTCACGGCCGCACTCGCACTCGTTGTCCCGGCGGCGAGCGCGAGCGCCGCGACGACTGCGCCGGCGGTTCGCACAGCCGCCGTCGGAGTCGGCGGCCCTCTCGTGGCCGGATCGCTGCCGTGCCAGATTCTCGTCGGCCAGATCCGATTCGCGGCGCTGTCGGGAAACACCGTGTGGGAGAACGTCCTCTCCAACGTGTTCGTCTATTCGGGCTGCGGGGGCGCGGCCATCTAGTCCGCTCGGCGGACCGGGTGAGCCTCATACCGCAGCCCGGCAGGGCAATCCCCACCCACCGCTCGGCGGTATGGGGCTCACTCGTCAACTAGGCGACCATTCGCCGCCTCCGAGCAGCCTGCTGGTGGTGCTGGAGGCGGCGAGGTGAGGCGGATCTCCCCTCGCCTGGACGTGACCCGGGGCGGGAGTTAGGGTCGTCTCATGCCGGCGACGATTCGGAAGGTCGGTCGCTACGCGGTCGTCCGTGAGATCGGTCCCGGCGGCATGGCCGTGGTCTATCTCGCGGGGGAGACCTCGCAACGTGCCTGGTAGGGCAGACCCTTTGGAGGGCCGCGCCGGTGGTATGCCGGCCCCCGCCCGATCCAGGGCTCGTCCGGTGGCGCGTGAGGTCGAGGACGGCGTAGCGGGGTCGATCATCGGGCTGCAACGGTCGGTGGGAAATCGGGCGATCGGACGCATCCTGCGACGCCGGACGCTGCAGCGCGCGGTTACCGAGGACGTACTCACGCACTCGGTCGGCGAGTACTTCGCGAAGTCGCTCACCAAGGCCGAGATGAGCCAGCAGGTGCAGCTGCTGATCGACGCTCTCCAGGCGCCCAAGCTCGATCCGACCGACCGTCAGTCGTACGAGAGCAATCTCGAAGTCCTGGAGCGTTTCGCGGCGGCGCATGGAACTGAGCTCCCGGCTGCGAGCGGATTTCACGCCCAGCAGGTGATCATGGCGCTAGCCGCCGACGTCAAGGGGATGATCGCGATCGCCAAGGGGATGATCCCGGGTCACTACTCGGACGAGGCGCGGGAACTCGGGCCTCAGCTGAACTGGTCAGTCGAGCAGCTCGACTGGTTGACTCAGACGCTCACCGAGACCGCTCGCGTGACACTGGCAGCGCAGGCGCGGGGCCCGAAGAGCGCCGCGCAATTCCAGGAGGTGGGAGTCAACCTGACGGCGATGATCTTCGCGTCGAAGATCATCGCGATGCACCAGTCGTACCTGAGGGTGGCATTCACGGTCTTCGGGCACCTCCCGGCCGACATCCTCACCAAGAGGATCGCGAACACACGAGCGATCCTCGAGCCCCACCTCAAGCTGATGAAGACGCTGTCGCCGCAGCACGTGGAGATCGGCATCACGGGTCTCCTCGACGACAACCTGAGCTTCGACTTCAGTCAGTGGGTCGACGAGGTCGAGGACGCGATGAAGGATTGGCGGCGGTTCACCGGCATCGTCAACATCGTGATGCTCGCCTGGACCGCGTTCGACATCTGGATGCTGCCCACCGCCGGCGGCGGGCCGCCACCGAAGATCGGCGGCGGCATGGGAGGCGCTGGAGGCGCGGGGGTGGCGGTCGGTGGTGCCGTCCTCGAGTCCGTCGAGTCGCTGGAGGCGATCCGCCAGCTCATCGCGATCGGCGCCCTGACTTCCAAAGGGCTCGTCAAGGTGCTCGGCGGTCGCGGAATCACGGTCGAGGGGCCTCCGAAGCCGGCGCTCTCCGCCCCGAAGGACGCGAAGCCACCCGGGGGTACGCCGGACTCGGCGCGCCCGGCCGCTGGGCTGCCGACGCCCGAGGAAGACCTCGTCGTCGAGCGTTACACGCGCGGCCTGGCCGATCTCCGCGAGCGGCTCGAGACGATGCGGCGGCTGGAGGCCAAGGTCCCCCGCGACGCCAAGGCCGTCGATCGAGCCCGAGCAGCCTACGCGTCAGCCGACAGAGAGCTCCAGCTGATCGAGGACGAAGCGGCGCAGCGAATCGACGGCGAGCTGGTCGAGCACCTCGACCCGCTGACGAAGGAGCGCACCGTGCTCAAGGGTGGCGGGACCTCGGCCACGATGACCGGAAAACGCATCGCGGCCAAGGTCGTCGACAAGGCGCCCAAGCAGCTCCGTGGCATGGACTTCGCCGACATCGAGAAGGCGATCGGACGTGCTCCTGACGTGATCTCGCCGGCGAGCAAGCAACCGGGGGGCGTGGCGGCCGGTCATCAGCGGCTGTCGTGGAGGTTCGAGGACGGAAGCCAGCTGATCATCGACGATCCGCGCGCGCTCGGGGGCCGCGCCAAGAGCGCCGATCTGCCCCACGCCGAACTGCATGGCCCGAAGGGGGAGCGCCTGGACCAGCAGGGGATCCTGGTCCCCGAGGGCTCGATCTCAGCGCATATGACGATCACCGACTACACCGGCGCGCTCGAGGCGCACTTCGCCCCCGCGCGCGCGGCAAAGTAGGTCCGCGACAGCGCGGCAGCGGCTCTCTCGACTTCAGTGCTCGGCCGCAGCCGGGTCGAGCTCGCAGCTCATCCCAGTCGGACAGCTCGACGACGAGACCGACGTCGCGTCCGTTCTGCGCGCCGTCGTTCGGCCGCCCCGAACCGACCGCGCGAACACGCCGCCGAACGAACTACCGCACTCAATGCGCTCATGCGCCTCGCCTACCACGTCTGGCCGGCGGCCTCCGCCGCTGGGTGGACGCTGCTCGCGCAGGGCGCTCCCCTGGGACGTCGGCCCGGCTGAACCCCGCGCGCGCCGGTCGCGACCACCGGGTCAGGCAGGGCCGACCGCCGGTCGAACGTCGCATCGCCGTTCTCCGACCGGCGGTCGAGGGCGAACCGCCTATATGCACTCGTTCCCGGTTGAATGCGCAACGGGCTCCTGAGCGAACCGTTTGGCCTCGGCCGCATCGGCGGCCCGACCGTCCTCGCCACAGGCCGCCACGCACTCCGCGCCTCCACCGACCACGACTCGAGGAACCCCAGTGACCACCAACCTGAACCGCCGGCGATTCCTGGCCGCAAGCGCTCTGACCGCCGCAGGCACGGTGCTGCCCACCGCGGCGGACGCGAAGACACCCAAGCGGCCCGCCAAGCGGCGCGTCAAGCGCGCCGACGTCGTCGTGGTCGGCGCCGGCTTGGCGGGCCTCACCGCCGCCCGCGACCTCGTCGCGGCCGGGCGATCGGTCGTGGTACTCGAGGCGCGCGACCGTGTCGGCGGGCGCACGCTCAACCACGACCTCGGCGGCGGGAAGATCGTCGAGGTCGGCGGGCAATTCGTCGGACCGACCCAGGACCGGATCCTCAACCTCGCAGACGAGC
>JAOPZQ010000070.1 GCA_025964075.1 Solirubrobacterales bacterium
ATCACGATGCGCGCGCCGGGCATGAGCGTCTGGCGCATGCCCCTGCTCGTGTGGGCGAACATCTCGACCTCGCAGCTCGTCGTGATCGCGACGCCGTTCATCGCGGCCTCGCAGTTCCTCGTCCTCCTCGACTACGACATGCACTTCAACTTCTTCGACGCGGACAAGGGCGGAAATGTGCTGAGTTACCAGCACATATTCTGGTTCTACTCGCACCCGGCCGTCTACATCATGATGCTGCCCGGGTTCGGGATCATCTCCGAGGTGATCGCCGTGAAGGCGAGGAAGCCGATCTTCGGCTACCGGATGATGGCGTTCTCGCTGCTCGCGATCGTGGTGCTCGGCTTCACGGTCTGGGCGCACCACATGTTCGTCTCGGGCATGCAGTCGTGGATCCGCATACCGATGATGATCACGACCGCGATCATCGCCGTCCCGACGGGGATCAAGATCTTCTCGTGGCTGGCGACGCTGTGGAAAGGCGTGCTCCACCTCGACACGGCGATGCTCTTCGCCCTCGGCTTCCTGACGATGTTCACGCTCGGCGGGATCTCCGGCGTGATGCTGGCGATGCTGCCGATCACGATCCACGTGTCGGACACCTACTTCATCGTCGCCCACATCCACTACGTGCTGCTCGGCGGATCGCTGTTCACGATCTTCGCCGGCATCTACTACTGGTTCCCGAAGATGACGGGGCGGATGGTCGACGAGACGCTCGGCAAGTTCCACTTCTGGTGCACGTTCATCTTCTTCAACCTGACCTTCGGCCCGATGCACCTGATCGGGATCCAGGGGATGCCGCGCCGCGTCGCGGACTACGCGCACCAGTTCGCCGGCTGGAACCTGTTCATCTCGATCTCGAGCTTCTTCCTCGGGATCTCGATGCTCGTCTTCGTCTACAACCTCGTCGCGTCGTGGCGCGGCGGTCCGCGCGCGAGCGCGAACCCGTGGCGCTCGCTCACGCTGGAGTGGCAGGTCTCCTCGCCGCCGCCGATCTTCAACTTCGACCGGGTGCCGACCGTGGTCGGCGGCCCGTACGAGTACGGCGTGCCGGGAGCGGTCCACGGCATCTTCCAGCCGCCGGTCGAGGCCAAACCCGCGGGCACCGTCGTCACCGCCCCGAAGAAGGGGGGCTAGGTGGCCAAGGTCCTGGTCGTCGCCAACGAGACGCTCGGCGGGCGCACGCTGCTCAACTTCGTGAAGCAGCGCCACGCGCGCGGTGACCACCCCGCGTTCGTGGTCGTCGCGCCGATGGCCCGGCCCAAGGCGGGCCTCGTGGTCTACGACGACGCCGCCCGCGGCGCCGCGCAGGTTCGCGTCGACGACATGGTCGGCCGGCTCCGCGACGAGGGGATCGAGGCGGTCGGCGACGTCATGGATCCCGACCCGTTCAACGCCGTGATGGACGCGGTCGGGGAGTACTCGCCGGACGAGATCGTCGTCTCCACCCACCCGGAGACGCGCTCCGGCTGGCTGCGCCGCGACCTGATCGAACGGGTCACGGACGCGAGCGGCCTGCCGGTCGAGCACGTCGTCGTCGACCTCGACGCCGAGCGCGAGGACGTCACCCAGACCCTCGTCGTCGCCAACCAGACGGTCGAGGGCGCCCCGCTCTTCGGCCTCCTGAAGGGCAAGGCGGCCGAGAAGCCGCACCGGTTCATCGTCGTCGTGCCCCAGGCGGGCGGCGGCGGCGAGGGCGCCGCCGGCGCGCAGACGCGCCTCCAGCACGTGCTCGAGCACATGCGCTCGGAGGGCCTCACGGGCACCGGCGCGATCGGCGACCCCGATCCCTACACCGCGATCATGAACGCGCTGCAGTTCTACCGGGTCGACGAGATCGTGATCTCGACCCATCCGGAGACGCGCTCCGGGTGGCTGCGCAACGACCTGATCGAGCGCGTGCGGCGCGCGACGGCGAAGCCGGTCGAGCACGTCGTGGTCGACGTCGAGGCGGCGAGGAGCTGATGGAAGCCGCCTCCGTCGCCCAGCCCGAGCACCACGGCCCGCCCGAGGCGCACCGCTCCTCGCGGGTCGAGCCCCAGATGCTGGGGATGCTGCTTTTCATCATCTCCGAGGTGATGATCTTCGGCGCGTTCTTCACGGCGTACTTCTTCATCCGCGTCGTCAACAACGACGCGTGGCCCGCCCACGGGACCTCGCTGCCGAAGATCGTCGCCGGCTTCAACACGGCGATCCTCCTGTCGTCGTCGGTCACGCTCCATTGGGCGCTGACGTCGGTCAAGAACGGCAACCGGACCGGGCTCAAGGCGGGCATGCTCGCGACGTTCTTCCTCGGCGCGACGTTCCTCTTCGTCCAGGTGAACGAGTACGTCCACGTCGGGTTCGCGCCCCACGACTCCGCCCAGGGATCGATCTTCTACGGCCTCACCGGCCTCCACGGCGCCCACGTCACGATCGGCCTGCTGCTGCTCGGCATCGTCACCGTGCGGGCGTTCCGCGGCCATTACACCCCCGAGGAGCACCGCGGAGTCGAGGTGCCGGGGATCTACTGGCACTTCGTCGACATCATGTGGATCGTCGTCTACTCGACGGTCTACCTGCTGTAGATGCTGAACCCGCTTCGCTCCGAGCAGGAGGCGTTCCGTCTCCTCGTCTACGTCGCGGTGGCGGTCTTCGCGATCGTGGTCGTCGTGCTGGTCGTGCGGGCGGTCTTCTAGCCCGCGCTCCGCCAGGCGGCGTCGAGTAAGATGCCGCGCCGTGAGCGCCGGCCGCGTCCGCCGATGAGCGGACTCTCCCCCACTGAACGGGACTGCGTCGGGCGCTACTGCGCGCTGCTGGCAGAGCGACTCGGCCCAGATCTCCTCGCGATCCGCATGTTCGGCTCCGCCGCGCGCGGTGACATGTGGCCCGAGCGCTCGCCGATGCATTCGGACATCGATCTGCTCGTGATCACCTCGCGCGAGATCGGGAAGGCCGAGGACGAGGCGCTGGTCGCGCCCACCTACGAGCTCTACCTCGAGTGCGGGCGCCAGATCAGTCCGCAGTTCGTCTGTCAGGACCGGCTCGCCGAGCCGGATTCCGAGCGGCTGCGGGAGCTGCTCGCCCGGCTGGGCACCGAGGGCGTCGAAGTCTGGCCCCGGCGCGCAACCATGTAGAGCAGACGTGCTCCACTGGACCCTCGACCCCGTCCTCCAACCATTGTTCCTCGGCCTCGCCGCGCTCTACGTGCGGGCGGTCCGCGTGCTCGGGCGCCGGGGCTACGAGGTGCCGCGGGGCCAGCAGGTCTCGTGGTGGGTGGGGCTCGGACTCCTGGGCCTCGGCCTCTTCTCCCCCGTCGACCACTACAGCGACGACCTGCTGAGCCTGCACATGACCCAGCACGTGCTCCTCGGCGACCTCGCCGCGCCGTTCCTGGTCGCGGGCATCCGCTCGCCGGTGCTCCTGTTCCTGCTCCCGAAGCCGGTACTCGTGCCGCTGGCCCACAGCTGGCTGCGGCGCGCGTTCCGCGTCGTCCGGCGACCGCTCGTCGCGCTCCCGATCTACGTCGCCGGGCTCTACGGCTGGCATTTCGCGGCGACGTTCGACGCCGCCGCCAGCCATCCGGCGATCCACGCGCTCCAGCACGAGACGTTCACGATCATCAACGTGCTGCTCTGGTGGGCCGTCCTCGAGCCCAAGAAGCGGACGATGCCGGGCGACCTGTGGAAGATCGGCTACATCTTCGCGGCGCGGATGTTCTCGATGTTCCTCGGCGTCGGGCTGATCTTCTCCCGCCACGCCTGGTACGCCTCGTACTACCACGACCGCGCCCGGCTCCACGGGCTCTCGCCGGTGTCCGATCAGCAGATCGCGGGCGGCCTGATGATGACGCTGGACATCGTGATCATGTTCGGCGCCCTGTGCTTCTTCTTCTGGAAGGCGTCGCTCGCCGCCGATCGCGACGAGCGCACGGAGCTGATCGGCGCCCCTACTTGACGGTCAGCTTCCCGCCCATCGGCGGGTAGTGGCCGGGCACGGAGCAGTAGAAGGTGTAGGTGCCGGGCTTGAGGTTGGCGGTCACCGTGGAGACGCCGCCGTTCGAGACGACCTTGCCGTGGGAGTCGATCCCCATGCCCTTGATCGAGATGTCGTGGCCGACCGCGGACTTGTTGACCGACCGCAGCGTCACCTGCCCGGCCGTGCCGGTGGCCGACGGCGCCTGGAAGCGCAGCTGACCGCTCGGATCCGCGTCGATCTCGAGCGTGCCGTTCTTCTCGACGGCGGGCTTGCTCACGGTCTGGATCGCGTTCGCCAGGTCGCCGGTGTCCTTGCCCTTGTGCGCCGCCACGAGCGCCACGTAGGTGGCGACGTCCAGGGCGTCCGCCCCCTGGTAGAGCTTGCCGGGCATGACGCCCTGGCGGTTCGGATGCTCGATCCACTCCCGGACCAGGCCGCGGATCGTGTCGCTGTGGAAGCCGTCGACTCGGTCGCGGGCGAACGCCGCGTCGAGGTTCGGGCCGATCGTCCCCTGCGTGCCCGCCCGGCGCATCGTGTGGCAGGCGCCGCACTTGGCGACGAAGAGCTGCTTGCCCCGGACGGCGTTGCCAGGGGTGTCCCGCACCTGGCAGCCGGAAAGGGCCACGAGCAGCGCCGTGCAGGCGCCCAGCGCCCCGAGCGCACCGAGCCGGTGGAAAACCCGCAGAAAGGGCATCGGCGCGGGACTCTATCCAAGGCCGCGGCCCGGTAGCGCGGCGACTCTAGGTCCCCTGCGCGGCGGCGAGAACGCCGCGCGCCACCCCCTGCCACGACCAGCGTTCGGCGGCGGTCGCGCGCAGCGCCGCCCGGGTGGCGTCGCGCAGCGGTTCGGGGGCGCGGAGCCAGGCGACGAGCCGGTCGGCGATCGCCGGAACGGCGTCGTCGTCGACCGCGAACGCGAGCCACTCCCGGGCCTCGGGCGGCGCGGCGTCGGCCAGCGCCTCGGTGACCTCGGCCAGGCCCGAGTGGGCGGCGCTCACGGGGAGGACGCCGCACGCAGCGGCCTCGGCCGCCACCATGCCGAACGCCTCGGGGAACGTGCTCGGCACGACCTCCGCCTCCCACAGCGGCAGCAGCTCTGCGACCTCGTCGTGGTCGAGGCGGCCCACGAGGTCGACGCGGTCGGGTAGCGTCGCCGCGGCGGCGACGTAGCGCTCGCGCTCGTCCCCCGCGAGGCCGTCGAGGAACGCCAGCAGATGGCGCAGGGGCGCCTCCACGCCGCCCTCGAGCGCCCACCCGCGCCGGGGGATCGCCGCCGCCGCCTCGAGGTCGCCGGCCGCGAGCGCGGCGAGGAGGCGCTCGAGGCCCTCGCCGAAGGCGCCGAAGCCGACGAGGGCGAGCCGGGCCCGGGGCTCGGCGGCGAGGACGAGCGGGAACGCCGACAGGAGCAGGTCGGCGCCCTTGGA
>JAOPZQ010000129.1 GCA_025964075.1 Solirubrobacterales bacterium
CGCGCCGACGTCGCGGGGACGCCGCGCACGTGGGCGGCCGCGGGCGCCGGGGCGCTCGCCATCGCCGCGATCATCGCGCTGCTCCTGCCGACCTCCGTTCCCCGCGGCGCGAGCGCGCAGGTGACGCTCACCGGCGTCCGCTCGGCGCCCGATCTTCAGGTCCAGGCGACGATCCGCGTGCACCCCGCCACGCTCGCCCGCGGCGCCGACTGGTTCAACGTGATCGCCTGGCAGGGGCACGGCAAGCTCGTGCTCGACCGGCTGCGGCGGATCGGCGACGGTATCTACCGGACGACCAAGCCGATTCCGGCCGACGGCAGTTGGAAGGTGGGGCTCCGCTTCCACCGCGGCGACCGGATGGCGTCGATCCCGATCTACATGCCGGTCGACCGGGCGATCCCCGTGGCCGGCGTGCCGGCGAGCGCACGGTTCGATCGCCCGTTCGTCGCCGACCACAAGATCCTCCAGCGCGAGCGCAAGCAGAACGTCGCGGGGTGGGTGTGGGGCGTCGCGGGCGCGGTCGTACTCGCCTGCTGCACCGCCCTCCTTCTGCTCCTCGGCTGGGCGATCGCGCGCCTGGCTCGGGGCGGACCCACCGCTCGCACCCGTCCCGAGCGCCTGCCGATCAGAGCCCGAGCGGCTTCGGGAGCGTGAACAGGGTCGCGTTGCTCGAGGGATCGCGGACGAGGACGCCGCCGTCGCGCTCCTCCACCGCGATCCCGGCGGCGCGGATGCGGTCGCGCAGCGCGGCGAGCGCCTGCGGGTCGTCGAGCACGATCGTCCAGTGGCGCAGGCCGACGGTGCCCGGCTGAGCCGGCGCCACTCCCTCGCCCCGCCAGGCGTTGAAGCCCAGGTGGTGGTGGTAGCCGCCGGCCGAGACGAACGCCGCCGAGGGCAGCCGTGCCATCAGCTCGAAGCCGACCACGTCGCGGTAGAAGCGCAGCGCCTCGTCGACGTCGCCGACGTGCAGATGGAGGTGGCCGACCTCGAGGCCCGGCGCCACGCGGGGCGTCGGCTCCTCGCCGGCTACCGTGGCGAGCAGGTCGTCGAGGTCGAGCGGAGCGGGCCCGCTCGCGTACCCGAGCGACGCGGGCCAGCGCTCGCGCGGCCGGTCGGCGGCGAGCTCGAGGCCGTTGCCGTCGGGGTCGGCCAGGTAGATCGCCTCGTGGGTACCGTGGTCGGACGCGCCCTGGACAGCGGTGCGCGTGGCGGCGAGGCGGATCGCGGCGCGCGCCAGCTCCTCGCGTGTGGGGTAGAGGAGCGCGTAGTGATAGAGCCCGGCCTCACGACCGGGGAGCCGGGCCTCGGGCTCCTCGTGCAGAACGACGACGTCCTCGCGGCCGGTCCCCAGCCGCGCGGTGCCGTGGTCGCGACCGTGGACGGCGAGACCGAGCGAGTCCTGGTACCACGCGACGGATCGGTCGAGGTCGCGGACGGTGACGTGAACCGGGCCGAGGCGCAGCGTCGCCGGGAGCGTCGGGGCCGTGGTGGACGAAGGCGATGGTGTCTGAGCAGATGTCATGGGCGTGAAATAGTTGAGTGTGCAACTAGTTTGGCACACGCCGGCGCTGGCATCAAGGAATCGGTCGGCCGGCGGCGGGGCGCAAGCGCCCGGTCGCTTCCACCCAATTCGCATGCCGGAGCACGCATATAACTGCTAGGGTATGTATGCCCTCACGTTGCGATCGAAAGGACGCGCCATGACCGCCGAATCCCGCATCGACACCGCCGACGGCACCGTCGAGCGCCGCGGGGATGCGTACGTCCTCCGCTACGCGCGGCGCCTACGCCATCCCGTGGAGCGCGTGTGGTCGGCGCTCACCGAACCGGGGCAGATCGTCGCCTGGCTCGGCGAAGCGGACGTCGATCTCGTCGAGGGCGGCCGTGTGGAGATCCGCTGGCTGAACACCGACGAGAAGGGCAACAGCGCCGTCGCGCGCGGCTGCATCGCCCGCCTCGATCCGCCGCGCGTGCTCGAGATCGAGACCGACATCCACGGCGTGCTCCTCTGGGAGCTCCGGCCACACGACGACGGCACGGCGCTGACCTTCACCGTCACGGCCGCACTGCCGGACGAGATGGTCACGAGGGTCGCGGCCGGCTGGCACGTCCACCTGGACTTCCTCGAGGACGCGCTCGACGGCCACGCCGTCGACTGGGCCAACTGGCCGTTCGATCGCTGGGCCGCCCACCACGAGCGCTACGTGGCGAACCTGGCTAGGTCCGGCGGAGCCTGAGGATCGGGATCTTCCGGCCGATCGCGCGCACCCGTGCGCGGTAGTCGGCGTAGCCCGGATAGATCTTGTCGCCCTGGGCCCAGAGGCGGTCGCGCTCGGCTTCGTCGGTGACCTCCTCGGCGACGTAGCGGCCGCCGCCGCCCCGGCGCTGGAGCCCGCACTCGGGGTGACTGCGGAGGTTGTGGTACCACGCCGGATGCTTGTCCCGGCCGAAGCTCGACGCGATCACGATCACGTCCTCGGCGTCGTGGAAGTAGAGGATCGCCGCCGTGCGGTCGGCGCCGCTCTTCGCGCCGCGCGTCGTCAGCTCCGCCCACGGGAGCATGAGGCCGAACCCGATACGCCCGCGTGAGTAGCGCATGAGCGGCCTGTCGAGCGGTGCGGCGACGTTGATCGCGACCCACCGCCCGGTCCGCGTCCGCCCGAACGCGGCGTATGCCCGTGCGAGGGCGCTCTGCGGGCGATCCGGATCCACCCGGGGAAGATCGACGGTCGCCATCCGCGGCGACGCTACCACCGGCCAAACCCTCGCGCGATACTCCCGCGATGGACATCGAGCTCCGCAACCTCGCCGACCCGACCGAGGTCCGCACGTTCGAGAAGGGCCGGTTCGAGCTCTACGAGGTCGGCGGCCGGACGCTCGGCCGGGCGACCTACGAGCCCGGCTGGCGCTGGACCGAGCACGTCGGCCCGACCGCGGGCACGGACCTCTGCGAGGTCGGGCACGTAGGCCTCGTGATCAGCGGTCAGGCCGTCGCCAAGATGGCCGACGGCCGCGAGCTCGTGATGCGGACCGGCGACTTCTTCTACGTGCCGCCCGGCCACGACTCGTGGGTCGTCGGCGACGAGCCCTACGTCTCGCTGCACATCGTCGGCGGCGAGGACTACGCGGCGCCGAGCGACTCGGCCGGCTGAGTCACCGGCCGGTCGCGCGCGATCCGGCCGTCGGCGTGGAGCGCGGTCAGCGCGACGACATGGGTGCCGCGGCGCACCTCGACGATCAGGCCCCATGCCCGCTCGTGCACCCGCACGTCGGCGTCGGGGAAACGACGCCGGAGCCGCGCCAGGAGGCGGGCCTGGTCCATGGTGATCTCGAGGGCCATGGGGAGATCATCGGCCCCCATCCGAAAGCTATGACTAAGGGTGTCTCAAGGGAACCTGAACCGTCGCTGGGAGAACGCTGACACGCCCGTTACCGCCGGCGCACGGCGGGTACCCGCGGGCCATGTATGCCACCACCACCCACAACGGTCAGGCGCCAGGCGCCGCGGCGAAGCTGGCGAGCGGACTGGGCTGGTTCAGCCTCTCGCTCGGCGCTCCGCAAGTCGTGGCGCCCGACCGCGTCAACGAGCTGATCGGCGTACGCGACGACGGCCGCGCCCGCGCCTGGCAGCGCGTCGTCGGAGGTCGGGAGCTCGCCGCGGCCGCCGGCATCCTCGGCCAGCGACGACCCACCCTGTGGCTGTGGGGACGCGTCGCCGGCGACCTGATGGACCTCGGGTTGCTCGGCGGCGCGTTCGTGCGCCGGCGATGCGACGCGCGGCGCCTCGCCGTGGCAACCGCGTCGGTCGTGGGCGTGTTCGTCGCCGACCTCTACGCCGCCGCACGCATGTCGGCCCGACCCGAGATCGCCCGAGAGGAAGGTCCCATGAAGGCGAAAGCCGCAATCACCATCCGGCGCCCGCGCGAGGAGGTCGAGCGCCGCTGGAAGGATCTGGTCCGGGAGTCCGACGTCTTCCTCCTCGCCCCGCTCGAGGTGACGGCTGACGAGCCCGGCCGTCGCGTCACGTTCCGGTCGGGGGCGAAGGCCGACCACCGGGTCACCGGGGTCGCCCTGTTCACAGACGCGCCCGGTGATCGCGGCACCGAGATCCATCTCGAGTTCGTGTACGCCAGTCCCGCCGGCCGGCTCGGCGAGGCGGTGCAGAAGCTGAGCGGGGAGGATCCGCTCCAGTTCGCCAAGGATGACCTGCGGCGCTTCCGGCAGTTGCTGGAGGTCGGCGAGATCGTCCGTTCGGAAGGCAGCCCCGAGGGCCACTCGGTCAAGGAGCACCTGCATCAGCGCCCGGCGCAGCCGCTCGAGCACGCGCGACCGCTCGAGCACGCGCACGCCTAACGAGAGGAGCACACGACATGCGAGCCAACGTCTGGTCGGGCCGCAACACCGTGCAGGTGGAGAACGTCCCCGACCCGAAGATCCTCAACCGCGACGACGTGATCGTGCGGATCACCTCGACGGCGATCTGCGGTTCGGACCTGCACCTGTACAACGGCTTCATCCCAACGATGGAGAAGGGCGACATCCTCGGACACGAGTTCATGGGGGAGGTCGTGGAGACCGGCCCGGACGTCCAAAGGCTGAAGAACGGCGATCGCGTCGTCGTGCCGTTCCCGATCGCGTGTGGTCGCTGCGAGGCCTGCCGCCGCGAGCAGTACTCCGTCTGCGAGAACTCGAACCCGAACGCCGGCATGGCCGAGAAGATGTTCGGGCACGCCTGCGCCGGGATCTTCGGCTACTCGCACCTGACCGGCGGCTACGCCGGCGGGCAGGCGGAGTACGCGCGCGTGCCATTCGCCGACGTCGGCCCGATCAAGATCGAGGACGACCTCGCCGACGAGCAGGTCCTGTTCCTCTCCGACATCTTCCCCACCGGCTTCATGGGCGCGGAGATGGCCGAGCCGTCACCGGAGAAGGTCATCGCGGTGTGGGGCGCCGGCCCGGTCGGGCAGTTCGCGATCTCCAGCGCCCGGCTCCTGGGCGCCGAGCACGTGATCGCCATCGACAAGGAGGAGTACCGCCTGCGCATGGCGCGCGAACGCGCGGGCGCCACCGCGACCATCAACTTCGAGGAGGAACCCGATGTCGTCGAGGCCCTCAAGGAGATGACCGGCGGCCGCGGCCCCGACTCGGTGATCGACGCGGTCGGCATGGAGGCGACGCACGCGCAGCCCGCGCTCCACGCCTACGACCGGATCAAGCAGGCGACCCGCCTGGAGACCGACCGGCCGCACGCGCTCCGGGAGGCGATCATGGCCTGCCGGCCGGGAGGCATCGTCTCGGTGATCGGCGTCTACGGCGGGATGGTGGACAAGTTCCCGGCCGGCGCGTTCATGAACAAGGGTCTGACG
>JAOPZQ010000135.1 GCA_025964075.1 Solirubrobacterales bacterium
CCGGGGGCACGACGGCGTGCTCGTCGGCGCGCCCTACGTGGTGCGCGGGGGTCGGGCGCGCGCCGGCGCGGCCCGCCTCTACACGGCGCGGCGGCCCGCGCGACGGTAGCCGGTCCCCCCGGATGCCTTGCTAGGCTACGCGGCCGCATGCCCACGACTTCACAGCTCGTCCGCAAGGGACGCGTCACCCCCAAGAAGAAGCTCGCCACCCCCGGCCTCAAGTCGGGCAAGGGTCGCAAGACCAAGGTGGCCGCTCCCCAGCGCCGCGGCGTCTGCACGCGCGTGTACACGACGACGCCGAAGAAGCCGAACTCGGCGCTGCGCAAGGTCGCCCGCGTCCGGCTGACGAACGGGATGGAGGTCACCACCTACATCCCGGGCGAGGGCCACAACCTGCAGGAGCACTCGGTGGTGCTCGTCCGCGGCGGCCGCGTCAAGGACCTCCCGGGCGTGCGCTACAAGGTCGTGCGCGGAACGCTCGACGCCGCCGGCGTCGGCGACCGCAAGAAGGCCCGCTCTCAGTACGGCGTGAAGGCCCGCTAGGAATGCCGCGCCGCGCCGCCGCCTCCGTCCGGAAGATCGAGCCGGACCCCGTCCATCGCTCGCGCCTCGTCTCTCAGGTGATCAACAAGGTCATGCTGGACGGGAAGAAGTCGAAGTCCGAGAAGATCGTCTACGACGCCCTCGCGATCATCGCCGAGCGGACGGGCAAGGATCCCCTCGAGCAGCTCGAGGCCTCGATCAAGGCCCTCACGCCCGTCCTCGAGGTGCGCTCCCGCCGCGTCGGCGGCGCCACCTACCAGGTGCCCGTCGAGGTGCCGGGGCCCCGCGCCCGCACCCTCGCCGTCCGCTGGCTCGTGCAGTTCGCCCGCCAGCGCCGCGAGAAGACGATGGCGCAGCGCCTTGCCAACGAGCTCATGGACGCCCAGAGCCAGCAGGGCGGGGCGTACAAGCGCAAGGACGACATCTACCGCATGGCGCAGGCCAACAAGGCCTTCGCGCACTACCGCTGGTAGTCGGCGGACCGTCCGGTTTCGCCCGTCGGTCCCGCCCCCCTCGTGGGCCAGCCGTTACTGGGCGGTCCTGACGGGCGCTACCGAGCGTCGTCCCGCCCGCCCCAGCCCAACACCAGCCCGACGCCGCCCGCCACGAGCAGCAGCGCCCCGCCGAGCGTCTCCAGGTAGATGCCCGCCCGCGGGTGCGCGGCCGCCGACTCGAACTGCTGGCCGACGACGCCGCTGCGGTGGATGTCGGGCAGGTCGCCGAGCAGCGCGACGCCCAGGGCGACGGCTCCGAGCGCGAGCAGCGCGACGAACGCCGGCCGGGCTCCTGTACGCGCGACCCCGAGCGCCATCACGACGGCGACCACGGCGACGACGAGCTGGGCGTAGCCGTGGTGCGAACCGCTCTTGACCGTCTGCAGCGTGACGGCCGCGGCGCGGATGTCGAGGAGCGGCGAAAGCTCCGCCACGACGAGGAGAATCGCCCCGCCCAGAGCCACGATCGCGAGCCCGAGATGGAGCGCCGAGACGCCCCGGGAGGCCGAATTTCCTTTGCTATATTCGTTCTTCGCGTCGCGGGCGCTGGCGATCATTCGCGCGCGCCCCGCGATTCGGAGTTGCGACTCAATGGAGACGGACACGGCATAGAGAACCCCCTCGGGCCCATTTACCCGTCGTCGTCTCCGGGCCCGTAGGGCCCGTTTTTTTGCCCGCAACACGCACCGCTGATCGACCGCACAAGAGAAGACCTCATGCCACGCAAGTTCACGCTCGAGAAGACCCGGAACATCGGGATCATGGCGCACATCGACGCCGGAAAGACGACGACCACCGAGCGGATCCTCTTTTACACCGGTCGTACGTACAAGATCGGCGAGGTCCACGAGGGCGCTGCCGTCATGGACTGGATGGAGCAGGAGCAGGAGCGCGGCATCACGATCACGTCGGCCGCCACGACCTGTGAGTGGCGCGGCCACCGGATCAACATCATCGACACGCCGGGCCACGTCGACTTCACGGTCGAGGTCGAGCGCTCGCTGCGCGTGCTCGACGGCGCGGTCGCGCTGTTCGACTCCGTCGCCGGCGTCGAGCCGCAGTCCGAGACCGTCTGGCGCCAGGCCGACAAGTACAAGGTCCCGCGCATCGCCTACATCAACAAGATGGACCGCATCGGCGCCGACTTCGAGCGCGGCGTGCAGACGATGATCGACCGTCTCGGCGCCCATCCCGTCCCGATCCAGCTGCCGATCGGCGTCGAGTCGGACTTCGCCGGCATCATCGACCTCGTCGAGAACAACGCGATCATCTACAAGGACGACCTCGGCAAGGAGCCGGAGATCATCGAGATCCCGGCCGAGCTGGCCGACGCGGCCGCGGCCGCGCGCGAGCACATGCTCGAGGAGCTCTCGCACTACGACGACGAGCTCGTCGAGATGATCCTCGAGGACCAGGAGATCCCGGCCGCCCGCATCAAGCGGGCGATCCGCACGGCGACGCTCGCCAACGCCCTCACGCCGGTCCTCTGCGGCTCCAGCTTCAAGAACAAGGGCGTCCAGCCGCTGCTCGACGCGATCCTCGACTACCTCCCGAGTCCGCTCGACGTGCCGCCGGTGACCGGCGTCGAAGTCGCCAAGGACGGGACGGAGGTCGAGGCAGTGCGCAACGCCGACGACGGCGAGCCGTTCTCGGCGCTCGTCCACAAGATCATGGCCGACCCCTATGTCGGCAAGCTCACCTACTTCCGGGTCTACTCCGGCAAGCGGGAGGCCGGCTCGCGCGTCCTCAACGTGACGACCGGCCGCACCGAGCGCGTCGGCCGCATCCTCGAGATGCACGCGAACGAGCGGGTCGAGCTCGATGCCGTCTACGCGGGCGACATCGCCGCGGGCGTCGGCATCAAGCAGGTCACGACCGGCGACACGCTCTCCGCGCCGGACAAGCCGATTCGCCTCGAGACGATCGTGTTCCCCGAGCCGGTCATCAAGGTCGCGATCGAGCCGAAGACGAAGATCGACCAGGAGAAGATGTCGACGGCGCTCGCGCGGCTCGCCGAGGAGGACCCGACCTTCCAGGTCCGGACCAACGACGAGACGGGCCAGACCGAGATCTCCGGCATGGGCGAGCTGCACCTCGAGGTGCTGGTCGACCGCATGCTGCGCGAGTTCAAGGTCGACGCCAACGTCGGCCGCCCGCAGGTCTCCTACCGCGAGACCGTGCGGGGCCCGGCGCGGAAGGTCGAGGGCAAGTTCGTCCGCCAGACCGGTGGCTCGGGCCAGTACGGCGTCGTCTACATCGACATGGAGCCGGCGCCCGGCGAGGGCTTCGACTTCGTCAACAAGATCAGGGGCGGCTCGATCCCGAGCGAGTTCATCCCCGCCGTCGAGAAGGGCGTCGAGGAGGCTCTGGAGACGGGGCCGTACGCCGGCTACCCGATGGTCGACGTGCGCATCACCCTGACCGACGGCAAGTACCACGACGTCGACTCCTCGGAGATCGCGTTCAAGATCGCCGGTTCGCTCGCGCTCAAGGAAGCGGCGAGGCGGGCGAAGCCGGTCCTGCTCGAGCCGGTGTTCGCCGTCGAGGTCGTGACGCCCGAGGAGTTCATGGGCGACGTCATCGGCGACCTCAACCGCCGGCGCGGCCGCGTGCACGGCATGGAGCCGCGCGGCAACGCCCAGGTCATCACCGCCAGCGTCCCGCTGGCGGAGATGTTCGGCTACGCGACCGACGTCCGGTCGGCGACCCAGGGCCGCGCGACGTACACCATGCAATTCGAGGCCTACGAGGAAGTGCCGCCGAACATCGCGCAGAAGGTGGTCGAATCCCGCCTGGGCGAACCCGTGCCGGCCTAGGCCCCGAGACCCCCACCGCTACGTTCTTTAGATAGATTTCCGAGGTTCGCCCAAATTGGGCGGGCCATCCGACAAGCCCAAGGAGACAAGCCACAGTGGCGAAGGAGAAGTTCCAGCGCGACAAGCCGCACGTGAACGTCGGCACCATCGGTCATATCGACCATGGGAAGACCACGCTCACGGCGGCCATCACCAAGGTGCTGTCCGAGAAGATCGGCGGTACGGAGGTCCGTTCCTTCGAGGAGATCGACAACGCGCCGGAGGAGAAGGAACGCGGCATCACCATCGCCACGTCGCACGTCGAGTATCAGACGGAGAACCGTCACTACGCGCACGTCGACTGTCCCGGTCACGCCGACTACATCAAGAACATGATCACCGGCGCCGCTCAGATGGACGGCGCGATCCTCGTGGTATCCGCGGCGGATGGCCCGATGCCCCAGACCCGTGAGCACATCCTGCTCGCCCGTCAGGTGGGCGTGCCCTACATCGTCGTGTTCCTGAACAAGGTCGACATGGTCGATGACGAGGAGCTCCTCGAGCTCGTCGAGGTCGAGGTTCGCGACCTCCTCAACGAGTACGACTTCCCGGGCGACGACGTCCCCGTGATCCTCGGCTCGGCGCTGAAGGCGCTCGAGGGGGAGACGGAGTACGAGGACAAGATCGTCGAGCTCGCCAACGCGCTCGACACCTACATCCCGGAGCCCGAGCGTCCGCTCGACCGCCCGTTCCTGATGCCGGTCGAGGACGTCTTCTCGATCACCGGCCGCGGGACGGTCGCGACGGGCCGCATCGAGCAGGGCATCATCCACTCCGGCGAGACCGTCGAGATCGTGGGCATCAAGGACACGACCACGACCGTCGTCACGGGCGTCGAGATGTTCCGCAAGATCCTCGACGAGGGCCAGGCGGGCGACAACGTCGGCTGCCTGCTCCGCGGCACCAAGCGCGAGGAGATCGAGCGCGGCCAGGTGCTGTGCAAGCCGGGGTCCATCACCCCGCACACGCAGTTCAAGGCCGAGGTGTACGTCCTCAAGAAGGAGGAGGGCGGCCGTCACACGCCGTTCTTCACGGGCTACCGCCCGCAGTTCTACTTCCGCACCACCGACGTCACCGGCGTGGCGAAGCTGCCCGAGGGCACCGAGATGGTCATGCCGGGCGACAACGTGCAGATGGAGATCGAGCTGATCCAGCCGATCGCCATGGACCAGGGCCTGCGCTTCGCGATCCGCGAGGGTGGCCGCACGGTCGGGTCGGGCGTGGTGACGGAGGTCGTCAAGTAGCGAGTAGCGGCCGGGGGTGGGTACGGAGCCCGCCCCCGGAATGAAGTCGACAGATACGACCGAGGGGGCGAGCCCCAGTACCGGGGACTCGCCCTCAGCATGCAGTCAACACCGCACAGAAAGCAGAACTGAACCCCCGTGGCAAGCCTCGGACAGCAGAAGATCCGGATCCGCCTGAAGAGCTACGACACCTCGTCGATCGAGACGGCGGCCAAGGAGATCGTGGAGACCGCGCAGCGCACCGGCGCTACGGTCAGCGGTCCCGTGCCCCTGCCCACGGAGAAGCACGTCTACGCGGTGATCCGCTCCCCGTTCAAGGACAAGGACTCCCAGGAGCACTTCGAGATCCGGACGCACAAGCGCCTGATCGACATCCACCAGCCGACGCCGAAGACGGTCGACTCGCTCCAGCGGCTCGACCACCTGCCCGCGGGCGTCGACATCGAGATCCGCCTCGCAACCTGATGGCCGCGATCCTCGCCAAGAAGCTCGGGATGACCCAGGTGTTCCTCGAGGACGGGCGCGTCGAGCGCGTGACCGTGCTCGAAGCGGGCCCCTGTCCGGTGACCGGCATTCGCACCCATGAGCGCGACGGCTACGAGGCCGTCCAGCTCGCGTTCGGCGCCACCAAGGAGAAGGCGCTGACGAAGCCCGAGATCGGGCACCTGAAGAAGGCCGGCGCCCCGCCGATGCGCCACCTGCGCGAGTTCCGCGACGAGGCCGGCGAGCTCCAGGTCGGCGACGTCGTCACCGTCGACGCGTTCACCCCCGGTGACAAGGTCAAGATCTCCGGCACCTCGAAGGGCAAGGGGTTCGCCGGCACGATCAAGCGCCACAACTTCGCGAGCGGCCCCAAGAGCCACGGCTCGCACAACATCCGCAAGCCGGGCTCGATCGGCGCCTCGGCCACTCCCTCGCGCGTGTTCAAGGGCATCCGCGGTCCCGGCCAGATGGGCAACGAGCGCGTCACGCAGCGCGGGCTCGAGGTCGTCCAGGTCATGGCCGGCGAGAACGTCCTGCTCGTCCGCGGCGCCGTTCCCGGTCCGCGCGGCGGCACGGTGGAGGTCCGCACCGATGGCTAGCGCTCCCTCGGCTCCCAAGATCGGCGGCGGCGAGGTCTCGCTCGACGAGGCCGCGTTCGGCGCGAAGTTCAACGAGGGCCTCGTGCACGAGACGGTGCGCGCCGAGCAGGGCGCCCGCCGGCGCGGCACCGCGGCGACGAAGACGCGCGGCGACGTCAGCGGCGGCGGCGCGAAGCCCTGGCGCCAGAAGGGCACCGGACGCGCCCGTGCGGGGTCGACGCGCTCGCCCCTGTGGCGCGGCGGCGGCACGATCTTCGGCCCCTCGCCGCGCTCCTACACCTTCAAGGTCAACCGCAAGGCGCGACGCGCGGCGCTGCGCTCCGCGCTCTCCGTGCACGCCGACCGCGGGTCGCTCGCCGTGCTCGACGCGTCGAAGTTCACCGAGCCCTCGACCCAGCAGGCGGCGGGCATCCTCGCCGGTTGGGGGCGGCAGGGCCGCGTCCTCGTCCTGCTCGGCGCCGAGGAGAACGCGGCCGGCAAGTCCTTCCGCAACATCGCCGGCATCGGCGTCCTCCCGGTGGGGGACGCGGGCGTGACCGACATCATCGGCGCGGCGTCGCTGCTCCTCTCCGAGGTGGCGCTCACGGCGCTGACCGAGCGCGCGACCAAGCCCGTGAAGGACGAGGACTGATGGACCCCAGCCAGATCATCATCCGCCCGGTCGTCTCCGAGAAGAGCTTCGTGCTCGCCGAGCTCGGCAAGTACACGTTCCGCGTCCACGACAAGGCCCACAAGACCCAGATCCGCCAGGCGATCGAGCAGCTGTTCGACGTCAAGGTCGTCGACGTGCGCACCGTCTCCGTGAAGTCCAAGCCCAAGCGGCGGGGCTACACGTCCGGCCGGACCCGGCAGTGGAAGAAGGCCATCGTCCAGGTCGGCGAGGGCGACACGATCCCGATCTTCCAGGGCCTGGAAGGAACCGAGTAGCCGATGCCCATCAGGAATCCCAAGCCCACGAGCCCCGGCCGGCGGTTCGTCACCTACCTCGACAACTCCGAGATCACGAAGACCGAGCCCGAGAAGCGGCTGGTCGAGGGTCTCAAGAAGTCGGGTGGACGGAACGTCCACGGTCGCAAGACCTCGCGCCACCGCGGCGGCGGGGCCAAGCGCATGTACCGCAAGATCGACTTCAAGCGGCGCAAGGACGGCATCCCCGCCAAGGTGGCGGCGATCGAGTACGACCCCAACCGCACCGCCTACATCGCGCTCCTGCACTACGCCGACGGCGTCAAGAGCTACATCCTGGCTCCGCAGCGGCTGCAGGTCGGCGCGACGGTGATGAGCGGCCCGATGGCCGAGATCGCCGTGGGCAAC
>JAOPZQ010000145.1 GCA_025964075.1 Solirubrobacterales bacterium
TCGTCAGCGCCTGGATCGTGCTGCTTGTCGGCGCGGTCTTCATCGAGTCCACTACGGGTAGCAACTACTCCGCCGCCAACCAGCTCTCGGGTACCCAGAGCGCGACCGCGCAGAGCCTGTTGCAGAGAGCGGCCCCGAGCGTGTCGGGCGATACGGAGCGAATCGTCATCGCGACCAAGAGCGGCAGCGTCAGACAGCCGGCAGTGCGCTCGAGCGTCCAGTCGATGCTCGCGAACATCGCGCGTCTGCCGAACGTCGGCTCGGTCAGCTCGCCCTACAGCGCAGCAGGCGCCAAGCAGATCAGCCCCAACGGGTCGATCGCCTTTGCCACTGTCACCTTCACGAAGGACCAGCACGCGATCTCGACCTCGGAAGCGACGAACTTCGTCAATACGGCGCGCGCCCCCAACAGCCGCGCGGTGCAGGTCGATGTCCTCGGTCAAGTCGCCGCGGCGACGAACCCGGCGTCGTCGAGCAGCACGATATTCGGGGTCGTCGCCGCCCTGCTCGTGCTGCTGTTCGTCTTCGGGTCGATCCTACCCGCGCTGCTGCCGCTGCTCTCCACCGGTATCGCGCTCGGTGCCGCGGTCTCGCTGATCGGAGCCCTTTCGAACGTTCTCTCGATGGCGAGCTTCACCTCGCAGCTCTCGATCCTCATCGGCCTCGGGGTGGGCATCGACTACTCGCTGTTCATCCTCACCCGCACGAGGACAGAGATGCGGCGTGGGCGATCGATATCCGATGCGATCGGGATCTCGGCTGCGACCTCCGGGCGCACGGTGATGTTCGCCGGCATCACCGTCTGCATCGCGCTTCTCGGAATGTTGACCGTCGGCGTGAGCGTCCTGTCAGGGGCGGCCATTGCCGCGTCGATCGCGGTGCTGCTGCCGATGGCAGCGGCCCAGACGCTGGCTCCCGCGCTGATCGGCTTCCTCGGGCGGCGGGTCCTCACGCGCAAACAGCGGGCGGCGCTCGATGCAGGAGAGACCGACCCGCCCGAGGCCTCGGCTCGCTGGGCACACTGGGCCGACCGCGTACAGGGGCACCGTGTGAGCTTCAGCGTCGCTGCGCTCGCCGTCATGGTGGCCCTCACCATCCCGGCGTTCTCGCTCCGTCTCGGCGCTGCCGACTTCAGCACAGACCCGACATCAACGACAACCACGACGTTCCGCGCCTACGAGCTGCTCGCTCGAGGGTTCGGTCCGGGCTTCAGCGGTCCGGTCGCGCTCGTCGCGCCGGTGCAGTCCAGCGGCCAGCCGGCGACGTTCAGGCAGGTGGTCGCTGCCGCCGGTCACACCCCCGGCGTCGCCGCGGTCACGGCGCCTCAGCTGCTCCCGCCCGGGCCCGGGCACCCCGGTGTCGCCGTCGCGCAGGTCTACCCGACAGGCAGCCCGCAGGATGCCTCCACCTCCAAGCTCATCACCAACCTGCGTAATCAAGTCATTCCAACCGCTCTCGCGGGACAGCACCTGACCGTCTACGTGGGCGGGGAGACCGCCCTCTCCGACGACTACGCGGCGCAGTTGTCCGCCAAGCTGCCGATGTTCGTCGCGATCGTGGTCGTCTTGTCGTTCCTGCTGCTGATGATCGTTTTCCGCAGTCTCCTGATCCCTGCAACGGCAGCGCTCATGAACCTGCTGTCGGCAGGCGCCGCGTTCGGAGTGATCGTCGCCGTGTTCCAGTTTGGGTGGCTGAGCTCACTGGTCGGCGTGTCTCACACCGGTCCAATCGCGCCTCTGGCGCCGATTCTGATGTTCGCCGTGCTGTTCGGGCTCTCGACCGACTACGAGGTCTTCCTGATCAGCCGCATCCACGAGCAATGGCTCAGGACTCGCGATAACTCGGAAGCAGTCAACCACGGCCAGGCGGTCGCGGGAAGGACCATCACCGCCCTCGCGGCGATCATGGTTGTCGTGTTCTTCGCGTTCACCTTCACCACCGACCGGACCATCAAGCTGATCGGGCTTGGCATGGCGACGGCGATTCTCCTGGACGCGCTCATCATCCGGACCGTGCTGGTGCCCGCCATCATGCACTCCCTGGGCAAAGCCAACTGGTACTTCCCCAGCTGGCTGGAACGACGGCTCCCCCGCCTCGAGATCGAGGGCGCCGCCGAGCCGGCCGTCGATACGCCGTCGCCGCCTCGCAAGAGAGATGCGGCGCTGGCCGGCCAGGGCTAGACGAGACGGTGCCACCGTTCACCGTTTGGTGACACGGACAGCGGTGCCGTAGGCGCAGATCTCGGTCCAGGTTGTGCCGAGCTCGGAGGTGTCGAAGCGGAACGCGATAACCGCATTTGCACCCTTGGTGGCGGCCTCTTCGGTAAGCCGCTCCTGAGCATGCATGCGGCCTTCGGCCAACATCTTGGTCATCCCCTTCAGCTCTCCGCCTATAAGCGACTTGAGCGACGCCCCGAGCTGCGAGCCGATATTGCGGGCGCGGACCGTTAGACCGAATACCTCGCCAAAGACCTCGTCGATGTCATGTCCAGGCAGATCGTTCATCGTCGTGATGATCATGTTCGCCTCCGGTTCGGTTGCAAGGCTGAGGCGCGCGAGCGGCGGAGTGGGCTCAGGGCCCCACTCTCCCAGTGATCTCGCGCCTTTGCGGTTTGATCGCCAGGAGCCTACGGATTCGTGAGACCTGGCTCGAGCGGCGCTCGCCGGCGTTGGGCGCGACATGGAGAGCGGATCGCCTCCGGCGAGTGCAGGGAACGCCCCGCACTGTTCATCGACGGCGTCGTGCACCACGGCGCCTACGAGCCGTCCAGCTAGCTGACGACACTGGCGGGGTGAGTGGCCTGCGCAGTCAGCTGCCAGGAGTGGGAGTCTTCGGGCGATGAGCACGCCTGAGGAGGATCGCGCCTTTCCCGTCTTGAGCGCCGCCCAGCTCGCCGAGATGGCCCCGTTCGGCAGCGAGCAGCGGATCGCTGCGGGGGAGTTCCTGTTCGAGGCTGGGGAGGCGTCATACCAGCTGTTCGTCGTGCTCGACGGTGAAGTCGAGATCGTTCGACGGGACGACGCCAATGCGGTCGTCATCGCCGCATACGGACCGGGCGGCTTCGTGGGTGAGCTGAACCTGCTCACCGGCCAGCGCCGCTTTCTGACC
>JAOPZQ010000149.1 GCA_025964075.1 Solirubrobacterales bacterium
GAGATCTCGGCGCCGGCGGCGACCGCGTCGGTCAGGTAGGTGTGGTCGACGGTGTTCTTGGCGCCGTAGTTGCAGCCGATCGTGCATTCGGCGCACAGCCGGCAGGTCTGGCGCGTGCGGCCGTGGAGGCTCGGCGCGTCGCGCAGCGGCTCGCCGACGACGGGCGCCTCGCCCTCGCCGGGCGCGAACGAGATCGCCAGCGGCGGCCCGAACGGCTCGTAGCCGGCGCGGCGGGCCGCGGCACGAAACGCGACGGTCTTCGGCGTCGAGCCGTACGGCTCGTGCTCGACCGGGTAGGGCGCGGCGCCGAGGCGGCGCTCGACGCGGTCGTAGTGGGGGTCGAGATCGGCGCGCGAGATCGGCCAGGACTCGCCGGCCTCCTCGACGAACCACCGCTCGTCCTTGCGCAGCAGGACGTTCGCGTAGATCAGCGAGCCCCCGCCGAGCCCGCTGCCCACGAGCGCGTCGATGCCGCGGAACGACCACACGTCGAAGAGCCCGTGCAGCCCCGCGCTGGGGTCCCAGAAGTTCGCCCGGCAGGCGCCCGGCGAGCGCGGGAAGTCGCCGGGCGCGTAGGCCTTCCCGCGCTCGAGGACCAGCACGCGCCGGCCGGCGTCCGCGAGGCGCGCGGCCGCCACCGAGCCGCCGAAGCCCGAACCGACGACGATCGCGTCGTAGTGCTCCCTCACGCGAGCCTCCGCTCGCCATCCGGGCTCGCCGGATCGGAGGTCGCGTGAGTCATCCGGCCGCACGGACATAAGCCTCTCAGCCCGCGGCGATCAGCGCCACGCCCGCCAGCACCGCGACGATCCCGGCCTCCTGGCTGCGCCGCACCCGCTCGCGCAGCACCGCCCGCGCGAGCAGGATCGTGCTCACCGGGTAGAGGTCGCCGAGCACCGAGACGATGGACAGGAGGCCCTTCGTGGTCGCCACCGCGTAGAGCGCATTGGCGGCGATGTCGAGCGTCCCGACGAGCGCCACCCCCGGCAGCGCCTCCCGCGTGAACGCGGCGCGGACCGGGGCGCGGCGGACGAGCACCGCCGCGGCGATCGCCGTCACCGAGGCGACCCTGACCGTCAGCAGCGCCCATGGCACGCTGTGGTCCGCGGCGGGCTTCAGCAGCGTCAGGAAGACGCCGAACCCGAGCGCGGCGACGAGCGCGAGGCCGACGCTCCGCCGCGCGTCCGCGGCGCCGCCGTGCCCCTGGTCGCTCTCCCGCGAGGCGAGCACGACGCCGACCACGGCCGCAGCCATGCCCAGGATCTGCACGGCGCGGGGCCGGTCGCCGCCGATCAGGCCGGTGACCACGGGCACGAGCGCCCCCGTCGCGGAGATCGGCGCGACGATCGACATCGTGCCGATCGACAGCGCGCGGTAGAAGGCGCTGAGCGCCACCGCGCCGCCGGCGCCCGCGACCAGCGCCGGCAGCAGATCGCCGAAGCCGGGCGGGCTCTCGCCCGAGGCGACCACCCAGATCGCCGCGAACACCAGACCTGTCCCCTGGGACCCGAGCATGACGCCGGCGAGCGGGAGCTCGCGGCTGCGCAGGCCACCGAGGAAGTCGCCCAGGCCCCAGGAGATCGAGGCGCCGAGCGCCAGCGCTATGGCGGCCAGGACCTAGTCCCTGCGACCGCGGCCGTACACGAGCTTCACGAGCCGGCCGATCAGCTTCGCCGTGCGCGGCTTGTACGGGAACATGTGGACGTCCTTCTTCATCGGGAAGCGGTTCACCATGATCGCCTGCTGCTTGGTGTACTTCCGGATGCCGCCGGCACCGTGGCGCGAGCCCAGGCCCGAGGCCTTCCAGCCGCCCATCGGCAACTCGAGCGCGACGTAGTTGAGCTGCGCGTCGTTGACGCACACCGCGCCGGCCTCGATCTGCCGCGCGATCGCCTCGCCCTTGGCGTTGTCCCTCGTCCATACCGAGGCCGCCAGGCCGTAGGGCGAGTCGTTGGCGAGGCGGATCGCCTCGTCCTCGTCGCGCACCTTCATGATCGGGAGGGTCGGGCCGAAGGTCTCCTCGGTCATCGCCTTCATCGTGTGGTCGACGTCGACGAGCACCGTGGGCTCGTAGAAGCGGCCGGGCCCTTCCTTCGCGTGGCCGCCCACGAGCACCCGGGCGCCCTTGTCGACGGCGTCGCGCACGTGGTCGGCGACGATGTCGGCCTGCGGGGCGAAGATCACCGCGCCGACGTCGACCGACCCGGCGCCGTGCGGCACCCCCTGGCGCAGCGCGCGCACCTTGTCGGTGACCTTGCCGACGAACTCGTCGTAGATCGGCTCCTCGACGTAGACGCGCTCGACCGAGATGCAGGTCTGGCCGCCGTTCTGCATCGAGTAGTAGACGGCGCCGTTGGCCGCGCGCTCGACGTCGGCGTCGGCGAGGACGATCATCGGGTCCTTGCCACCGAGCTCGAGCGAGACCGGGGTGAGCGTCTCGGACGCGCGGGCCATGACCTTCTTGCCGGTCCTCGTCGACCCGGTGAACATCACGAAGTCGACGTTGTCGATCAGGGCGGCGCCGGTCTCTCCGTCGCCGGTGACGACCTGGAACACGTCCTCGGGCACGCCGCACTCGCGCATTCCCTCGAGCGCGAGGAGCGACGTGAGCGGGGTGACCTCGCTGGGCTTGAGGATCACGGAGTTCCCCGCGGCCAGCGCGGGCAGGCAGTCGCCGAACGAGTTGGTGAGCGGGTAGTTCCACGGGCCGATGACGCCGACGACGCCGACCGGCGCGTAGCGGAGCATCAGCTTGCGGCCGAGGACGAACGGGCTCGAGGACCTGATCTTCTCGTCCTCGAGGTACTCGGGGGCGTGCTTCGCCCAGAACCCCAGCGCGGCGGCGATGAAGCCGGTCTCGGCGAGCTGGGCGTCGTCGGCGGTCTTGCCGGTCTCGGCGACGATCGTCTCGACGACGCGGTCGGCATTGTCGACGAACCACTTCTGAGCGCGCATGAAGATGCGGGCGCGGCCCTCGAACCCCATCGCCTCCCAGATCGGCTGCGCGGCGCGGGCGCGGCGCACGGCCTCGGCGACCTGCTCGGCCGAACCGTTGGGGACGCGAGCGATGATCTCCCCGGTCGCCGGGTTCTCGACCGGGATCTCACCGCGGCCGTTGGGCTGGACCTGATCGACCTGCACCGTCTCGTCGACGCTCGCCATTGATTCCCGCTCCTAGTGCTCCGGCTCGTGTGGGACCTTGGGAAGGGTACTCGACACCGCGTCGAGGCTGGCTGGCCAGCCAGCCTGGGTCAGTCGCTCAGCTCGACCTTCTCGATCGCGGGCGGATCGAGCGGGCGGTCGTTGGCGCCGGTCTCGGTGCCCTCGATCGAGTCGACCGCGTCCATCCCGTCGGTCACGCGACCGAACGCCGTGTGCTTGCCGTCGAGCCACGGCGTGGCGTCGGCGGTGACGATGAAGAACTGCGAGCCGTTCGTGTTCGGACCGGCGTTGGCCATCGCCAGCGTGCCCCGGACGATCTTGTGCTGGTTGATCTCGTCCTCGAAGGTGTAGCCGGGTCCGCCGGTTCCCGTGCCCTCGGGGCAGCCGCCCTGGATCATGAAGTCGGGGATGACGCGATGGAAGATGACGCCGTCATAGAAGCCGTCAGTGGAAAGCTTGCGGAAGTTCTCGACCGTCTTGGGCGCGTCGTCGTCGAACAGCTCGAGGGCGATCGCGCCGTGGGTGGTGTGGAGCGTGGCGGTGGACATGGCTCCGACCCTAGCGCCATGCTCCGCGCCGGGCACGGCGCTCGGAGCGCCGGCCCGACGTGGGAACTGGACTTCGAGCTGACGTGCCGGAAGGGCTAACCGCGGGCGAGCTCGAGCCGGAGCTCGTGGCCGCGGACGTCGGCGCCGTTGGCGTGCTCGAGGACGCGGTCGAGCTCCGCCTCGGGCACTTCGAGGAAGGCGAAGCGCTCGAGCACGCGGACGTTGCGGACCGCCTCGCCGTCGAGGCCGGTCGCCGCGGTGATCGCCTGGATGACGTCCCGGGGCTCGATCCCCTCGGCGCGGCCGCCGGCGGCGATCAGCTTGACCACGCGCCCGTCGCCGTCGGCGGGGACGTGCGGCTTCGAGTGCCGGCGCGGCTTCGGGGTGACCGGCAGGGCGGCGACGTGCGCTCCGGGGGCCCATGGCGCCATCGCGACACCCGTGTGGCGCTCGATCGCCTCCATGTCGCGCTTCTGGCGCGACTCGTACATGGTGATCGCCCGGCCCGAGCGCCCGACGCGGCCGGTGCGTCCGATGCGGTGTACGTAGACGTCGGGCGAGGTGGGGACGTCGTAGTTGATGACGTGCGTCACGCCGGAGATGTCGAGCCCGCGGGCGGCGACGTCCGTGGCCACGAGCACCGGCAGACGGCCCGACTTGAAGGAGATCATCACGCCGTCGCGCGCGCCCTGGGTCATGTCGCCGTGCAGCGCCCGGACGTCCATCCCCTTGTCGCGCAGCGTGCGGAAGAGCTGCTCGCAGCGAATCTTCGTGCGCACGAACACGATCGCCTGCTCGGGCCGCTCGGACTCCAGGATCTTGACCAGCGCCTCGACCTTCTCCGGCCCCTTGGCCTCGAGCCCGAACTGCTCGACCGTGTCGACGGTCAGCGTCGGGTTCTTGACCTTGACCGTCACCGGATCGAGCAGGTACTGCTCGGCCAGGCGCCTGATCTCGCCGGGCATCGTGGCGCTGAACAGCGCCGTCTGCCGTGACCCGGGAGTGAGCGCGAGGATCTTCTCGACGTCCTCGAGGAAGCCTAGGTCGAGCATCTCGTCGGCCTCGTCGAGGACGACGAACCGGGCGGCGTGCAGCATCAGCGAGTGGCGGGAGATCAGGTCCTTGACCCGGCCCACGGTCCCGACGACGACCTGACCGCCGGCGCGGAGCTGCGCCTGCTGGCTGCGGATCGGCGCGCCGCCGAACACGGCGACGACGTCGACTCCCTTCCGCGCCCCGTAGGCGCGCAGCGCCTGCGTGACCTGGATGCACAGCTCGCGCGTGGGAGTGAGGACGAGCGCCTGGACCTCGTTCTCGCTCGGATCGACGTACTGCAGCAGCGGCAGTCCGAACGCCGCCGTCTTGCCCGAGCCGGTCTGCGCTTGGCCCATCACGTCGCGTCCCTCGAGGAGGAGCGGGATCGTCTGCTCCTGGATCGGGCTCGGCTGCTCGTAGCCCACGTCGCGGATCGCGGCGAGGATGTCGGGAGCGAGGTTGAGTTCGGCGAACGTCGTCACAGGGGCCTCAGCCTAGACGTCGGCGGCCGATCAGGCCCGAACTGCTCGGGAGCCTCAGCCAGCCGGAGCCGTCGCCAGCGGCTGGGCGACGCCGATCATCGAGTCGCGCGTGACCAGTGCGGCCAACTCCTCCTCGCTCAATCCCTCGGTCCCGGGCGGCCGGCGCGGGATCACGAGGTAGCGGATGTCCGCGGTCGAGTCGAGCACGCGCAGCTCGACGTCGTCGTCGAGCTCGACGCCGAACTCGCTGAGGACCCCGCGCGGATCGGAGACGGCGCGCGACCGGTACGGCAAGCTCTTGTACCAGTCCGGCGGCGGACCGAGCAACGCGCGTGGATAGCAGGAGCAGAGCGTGCACACGACCAGGTGATGCACGGCTTCGGTGTTCTCGACGGCCACGACCCGCGGCGAGGGGCCCGGGTCGAGACCGAGCTCGAGCGCGGCCGCCCGCGCGTCCGCGAGCAGGCGCTCCTCGAACTCCGGATCCAGCCACCCGCGTGCGACGAGCCGTGCGCCGTCCGCGGGCGTGCGCGACACCAGCCAGTCGATCATCTGGCGCACGTCCTCGTGGCGGACCACGCGCTTCTCGACGAGCAGGTCCTCGAGCGCTCGCGCTCGCGCGGCCGCGGGCGGCTCGTCGCCGCTCGTGACCGGCGCATGTGGGTGATCGTGGCCGTGGTCGCTCATCCCGCCTCCTCCAACCAGTGCTCGTAGACATCGGCGCAGATCCGGTCGTCCTCCCGCCCGCGGTAGTCGCGCCACACGTCGCGCTGAGCGAAGCCGACCAGGTAGAGCGCGTGCTCGGGTCGCCCGTCGGCGCCGTAGGCCCGCGTCTCCGGATTCGCGAACGAGCCGTGGACGCGCTCGACGGTGCCGATCTTGCCCTTCAGGTACCCGGGGGTGCGGTGATGGCCCTCGTGCGCTCGGTCCGCGACGCGCACGCGTTCGCCGACGCGGTAGCTCACGGAGCGAGCCTCCGATCGAGCTCGCCCGGGGCGAGCACCCCTTTCTCGCGCAGCGCCGTCTCGACCGAGTAGAGCCAGCGCTCGTAGTACGACGCGCGCTCGTACTCGTCGGGCGGCATGCTCTCGATGCCCCGGCGCAGCTCGTCGACGTTCATCACGCCCTCCCGCATCAGCGTGCCGACGAGCGCGTCCGTCAGCAGCTCCCAGTCGGCGAGCTCATGCTCGCGGCGATCGATCCGGGCGTCCGTGGGCCATCCACCTCGGTCGTGTACCGCTCGCTCCACGTGCTGATCGTAACGGGGGGCGGCGGGCTCGCTCGGCTCAGCGCGTCGGATCGAGCAGCAGCTTGCCGCTCGTGCGCCGGCCCTGGAGGTCGCGGTGCGCCTGCGCCGCGTCCTCGAGCGGGTAGGTCGCGCCGACGACGACCCGCAGCTCGCCGCGGGCGGCGCGGGCGAACAGGTCGGCGAGCGCCTCGTCGACCATCTCGGGGCGGCCGAGGCAGTGCATGAGCCAGAAGCCGGCGACCGTCTGCGAGCGGCGCATGAGCTTGCCCGTGGCCACCCGGTTCTGCTCCTGGGAGGCGATGCCGTACGCGACGCAGCGCCCGAACGGCGCGAGCGCCTCCATGCACTCGTCGAACACCCGGCCGCCGGCCATCTCGAAGACGACGTCGACCTTGCGTCCCTCGTTCGCCTCGATCATGCGCTCGGCGAGGCCCTCGGGATCGGGGTCGAGGGCGGCGTCCGCGCCGAGCTCGAGCGTCAGCTCCCGCTTCTCCTGGCTCGATGCCGTGGCGATGACGCGCCCGGCGCCGAGCGGGTGGCCGAGCTGGACGGCGAGCGAGCCCACGCCCCCGGCGCCGGCGATGACGACGACGCTCTCGCCGGGCCGCACCCGCGCCACCGACTGGTAGAGATGCCACGCGGTGAGGCCCTGGAGCAGCAGCGCCAGCGCCGTGCCGTCGTCGACGCCGTCGGGGACCGGAAACGTCCGGTCCGCCGGCGCGACCGCGTACTCGGCGTAGCCGCCGCTGCCGACGAGCGCCACGACGCGCTCGCCCGTGTCCTCGCGCGTGCCGGCGACCTCGGCGCCGGGCACGAGGGGGAGCTCCGCCTTGGCGAGGTACGAGTTCGTCCGCGTGTGGGTGTCGGCGAAGTTGAGCCCGGCTCGGGAGACCTGGATCAGGACCTCGCCTGCGCCCGCCGTGGGGATCTCCTTCTCGACGAGCCGCAGGACCTCGGGGCCGCCGAATTCGTCGATCTGGATCGCGCGCACCGCGGCAATGTACGCCCCGGATCGCTACGCTGCCGCCGCCATGTCACTGACCGTGGTCGGATCCATCGCCTTCGATGCCGTCAAGACCCCGTTCGGGGAGCGGGAGCGCATGCTCGGCGGCGCCGCGGTGCATTTCGCGCTCGCCGCGTCGTTCTTCGCCGACGTGCGGGCCGTGGGCCCCGTGGGCGACGACTTCGGCGAGGAGGAGTACGCCGTGCTCCACGCCAAGGGTGTGAACACGGACGACGTCGAGCACGTCCCGGGAGGGAAGACGTTCTTCTGGGCCGGCGAGTACGGCTGGGACCTCAACGACCGCGTCACGCTCGACACCCAGCTCGGCGTGTTCGCCGACTTCGAGCCCAAGCTCTCCGAGGCCTCGCGCGCGAGCGACTTCCTGTTCCTCGCGAACATCCAGCCCGACCTCCAGCGCGAGGTGCACGCGCAGTGCTCGAACGCCCGGTTCGTGGCCATGGACTCGATGAACTTCTGGATCGAGTCGGCCCGGGAGTCTCTGATCGAGACGATCCGCGGCGTCGACGCGCTGATGCTGAACGACGCCGAGCTGCGCCAGCTCACCGAGAAGCCCAACCTCGTCCAGGCCGCGCGGGAGCTTCGCGCCTGGGGCCCGCGCGTGATCGTCGCCAAGCAGGGCGAGTACGGCTCGGCGCTGTTCACCGAGGACGGCTTCTTCGCCCTGCCCGCGTATCCCCTCGAGACGGTGATCGACCCCACGGGCGCCGGCGACTCCTTCGCCGGTGGCCTCGTCGGCTATCTCGCCGCGCACCCGGACGAGGAGCTCTCCAACGACCTGCTGCGCCGGGCGATGGCGTACGGGACGGCGATCGCCTCCTACAACGTCGAGGAGTTCGGCACCGAGCGGGTCCAGCGCCTCACCGGCGACGAGGTCGTCGGCCGCGTCGCGGACCTCCGGCGCGCAACGGCCTTCGCGGACGCGCCGGTACCGCTCCGCTGAGCGGGATCGGAGGTGACAACGCCTCGCGCCGTGGGTAGCATCCGGCGGACCGTGGACGCCACGTTCATCTTCATGATGCTGGTCCTCAAGATCCCCATCGTGGCGCTGATCCTGCTCGTCTGGTGGGCCGTCAAGCAGGAGCCCGAGCCCGTCGATTCCGACGGCGGCGACGGAGGCACGAAGGTGCGCCACCCACGCCGTCCGCTGCCCCGCTCGCCGCGCCGCG
>JAOPZQ010000165.1 GCA_025964075.1 Solirubrobacterales bacterium
GGCCGCTCGCGTCGCGGACGGCCGCGCACAGCTCGGCGCGATTCGTCGCCGCGCGGACCGCCGCGGTCGCGACGATGCGGATCCATGCCGTGCCGAGCTCGCGGGCGGCGGCGGCCTGGCCCGCGACCTCGCCGGCCACCGCGGCGATCTTGTCGCCGGCGATGCGGCCGGTCGCGTCGAGCCCCCGGCCCAGCCGCGTGAACGCCCGTTGCTGGAGGACCTCCGTCAGCCCGTGCCGGCTGCAGTCGGCGACGAGCAGCCGAGTCGTGTTCGAGCCGATGTCGATGCAGGCGCAGCGCACGCGCCCGGCGAGCGTATCGGCCGCCGTTGACAGAGGCACCTGAGTTAGCGTACACTTACCGTTAGTGGTCACTTACCAAGCCAATGGACTCAGCGCCCTGGGCGATCCCACCCGCCGGGCGATCTTCGAGCGGCTCGCGCGCGGCCCGAGCGCGGTCGGCGAGCTCGCGAACGAGCTGCCGGTCACGCGGCCCGCGGTCTCCCAGCACCTGAAGGTGCTGAAGGACGCCGGCCTCGCGATCGACGAGGCCGACGGCAACCGGCGGCTCTACCGGCTGAACCCGGCGGGGATCGGCGCCCTCCGGGCGTACTTCGACGGGTTCTGGAACCAGGCTCTGACCGCGTTCAAGGCCGCGGCGGAGCAGAACGACGAGGAGGTCACATGACCCAGCAGATGACGGACATGACGGTGAAGCACGAGCTCACGGTGGCGACGCCGATCGAGCGCGCGTTCGCGACGTTCACCGAGCGCTTCGACACGTGGTGGCCGCGTTCGCACAGCATCGGCGCCGCGGACATGGACGTGGCGATCGTCGAGCCTCGCGAGGGCGGACGGTGGTTCGAGCGCGGCGTCGATGCGACCGAGTGCGACTGGGGCCGCGTGCTGGCCTGGGAGCCTCCGCACCGGGTCGTCCTCAGCTGGCACATCGACTGCCACTGGCGCTACGACCCCGATCCGGCGCACGCGAGCGAGGTCGAGGTCCGCTTCACGGCCGAGGGGCCCGACCGGACTCGGGTGGAGCTCGAGCACCGCAACCTCGAGCGCCACGGCGCCGAGGCGGCGGAGCTGCGCGAGGCCGTCTCCTCCCCGGGCGGCTGGCCGGGGCTGCTGGCGATGTTCGCGGAGGCCGCCACGGCCTGAGATTGCGCGCGGGGGCGCTTTGTGCGCCCCTGCCACAATCCCCGCCGTGGAGAACGCGATCGAGGTCAGCGGCCTGCGGAAGTCCTACGGGGACTACGAGGCAGTGCGCGGGATCGACTTCACGGTGCGCCGCGGCGAGGTCTTCGGGCTCCTCGGGCCCAATGGCGCCGGCAAGACGACCACGGTCGAGATCCTCGAGGGCTACCGCGCGCGCGGCGAAGGCGACGTGGCCGTCCTCGGGTTCGACCCCGAGCAGCGGCCACGGGCGATGCGCGAGCGCGTCGGGATCGTCCTGCAGTCCACCGGCATCTACCGCCACGTGACGGTCCGGGAGGTGCTCGAGCACTTCGGGAGCCTCTACCCCGCGCCCCGCGCGGTCGACGAGGTCATCGGGCTCGTCGGGCTGACCGGCAAGGAGGACCAGCGCGCGCGGCGCCTGTCCGGCGGCCAGCTCCGCCGCCTCGACCTGGCGCTCGCGCTCGTCGGCGACCCCGAGCTGATCTTCCTCGACGAGCCGACGACCGGCTTCGACCCGGCGGCCCGCCACGCGGCCTGGGACACGATCCGCTCGCTCAAGGCCCTGGGGAAGACCGTCCTCCTGACCACGCACTACCTCGACGAGGCCCAGGAGCTCGCCGACCGCGTGGCGATCATCAAGGACGGGCGGATCATCGTCGAGGGCTCCCCCACCGAGCTCGGCGCAGCCTCGGGCCCGTACCGGATCGCCTACCGAGCCGACAACGGCGACGGCACGTTCGTCGTCCACGAGACCGACGATCCCACGGCCCTCCTGCACGAGCTGACCGAGCGCGCGCTCGCCTCCGGCACGCGCCTCGAGGGCCTGAGCGTCACGCGCCCGACGCTCGAGGACGTCTACCTGGAGCTGACCGCCGATGCGTGAGCCCAGCCTCGCGGGGATGATCTGGCGCCAGTACCGGCTCGAGCGCAGGATGTTCTGGCGCAACCCGAGCGCCGCCTTCTTCAACTTCCTGCTGCCGCTCCTCTTCCTCGCCCTGTTCGGGGCGGTGTTCTCGGCGCACCAGAAGGACCTGAACGTGATCGTGCCGGGGATCGCGGGCATGAGCGTCGTCTCGACCACGTTCACCGCGCTCGCCTACAACATGACGTTCCTGCGCGAGCAGGGGATCCTCAAGCGGATCCGCGGCACGCCGATGCCGAGCGGCGCCTATCTCGGCGGGATCGCGCTTTCCGCGGTGACGAACACGATCATCCAGGTCGGCATCGTCACGGTGGCGGGGAAGCTGTTCTTCGGCGTCGACTGGCCGCGGGACTGGGGCGAGCTCGTCGTCTACGTGGCGGTCGGCGTCGTCTGCTTCGCCGGCCTCGGCGTGGCGTTCTCGCACGCGATCCCCAACTTCGAGTCGACCGCGGCCTACGTGAACGCGGTCTTCCTGCCGCTGATCTTCGTCTCCGGCGTGTTCTACGACTCGGCCAAGGCCCCGCGGTTCCTGCGCGACATCGCCGAGGCGCTCCCGCTCGTGCACGTGATCGACGGGCTCTCGGGCGCGATGGTCAAGGGCACCGGCCTCGGCCACAACGCGCCCGGACTCGGCGTCGTCGTCCTGTGGGGGGCGGCCGGCCTGTGGCTCGCCGCGCGAGGGTTCTCGTGGGAATCCCGTAGGAACTAGGTATGAAAGGGCACGACCGGAACCCAGGGGTGCCCACCCGGTTGCGCGACGTCCGTCGGACCGGATAGACCTAACGCGCTGACAACCGACCGGAGGGCGCGCATGTATCCCGTCACTTTGCAGGTAGATCCTCAGTTGGAGGGTCGAAACCGTCTCACCACCTTCTTCCGAGGCCTCATGGCGATCCCGGTGATGATCGTCGCGTTCCTCTTCGCGATCGGCGTGGAGATCGCCGTCTTCATCGCGTGGTTCGCGCTGGTGTTCACCGGCCGCTACCCGCAGGGCCTCTACGACTTCGTCGCGAAGGGCGTGCGGATGTTCGGCCGCGTCAACGCGTACTACTACCTGCTGACCGACGAGTACCCGCCATTCAACGGCGACCCCGACGCCGCCTACCCGGTGCGGGTCGACGTCGCGCCGGCGCAGGGGTCCTACGACCGGATCAAGGTGTTCTTCCGCGGTCTCCTCCTGATCCCGGTGTGGATCGTCGCGTACCTCTACGCCATCGGGCTCGGCGTCGTGACCATGATCGCGTGGTTCGCGATCCTCTTCACCGGCAAGTACCCCGCGGGGATGTTCGACTTCGCCCGCAACGCGTCCGCCTACATGCTGCGCGCGAACGCGTACATGTTCCTCGTGACCGACCAGTTCCCGCCGGTCAGCGAGGAGCCGCAGGTAGCGCCCGTGGCGCCGGTGATCTAGCCGCGGTTCTCACGCGCTTCAGAGCGACCGCTTAGGTTCCTCACACGTCGCACGCCGATCCTCTCGGCGTGCGCGTTCACCGGATCCTCGCCTTCGCCGCGCTGGCGACCACCGCGGTGGTCGCCGGCGCGAGCGCCGAGCCCGCCGGGGCCGCGGTGACCGCCGCGACGAGCACGAACTGGGCCGGCTACGTCGCGTCGAAGAGCGGCGTGCGCTTCCGGCGGGCGGCCGGGTTCTGGACGGTGCCGAGCGCGACGTGCAGCACCGGCGCGCCGACGTACTCGGCCGTCTGGATCGGGCTCGGTGGCTATCACAGCGGCTCGAAGGGGCTCGAGCAGATCGGCACCGAATCCGACTGCCGCTCCAACGGCAGCGCCCGCTACACCGCGTGGTACGAGCTCGTGCCCGACGCGGCGCACAGCGCGGGCATCACCGTCCGGCCGGGCGACCGGATGTCGGCGAGCGTGCTCGTCTCCGGCCACACCGTGCGGCTGCGCATGGTCGACCTGACGAGGAACCGGTCGGTGACGAAGCGCCTGACCGCGAGCGCGATCGACGTCACCTCCGCCGATTGGATCGTCGAGGCGCCGTCGGCGTGCACCTCGGCGACCTCGTGCCGGACGCTGCCCCTCGCGAACTTTAGCCCCGTCACGTTCGCCGGCGCCCAGTCGACCTCGACCGGCGGCCACACCGGCAAGATCGCCGACTCCGCGTGGTCGGCCGTCGCCCTGTCCCTCGTCGCCGGTGGGCCCCAGAGCGGCCGGCCGGGGTTCATCGGCGGCCCGGGCGCGGTGAGCCGCGCGTTCGGGCAGGCGACGCCCGGGGCGCTCGCCGCGACCGGCGACGGCTTCGACGTGCAGTTCAGCCAGACCGCGGCCGCCGCCCGCTCCCGCTGAGAGTCACATCTCGGCGAACGGCACGATCCGGTCTGCGCCGGTGAGCCGGAAGATGCGCTGCACCCGCTCGTCGCCGGGGATCACCTCGACGGCGTGGCCCTCTCCGGCCGCGCGCTCGACTTCCATGAGGACCAGGCGCAGCCCCGAGGAGTCGATGAACGACAGGCCCCGGAGATCGAGGACGAGCCGCCCGTAGGACCGCTCCGCCGTGGCCAGCGCGTCGGCCAGCCGTGGGACGGTCGCGATGTCGAGCTCCCCGTTCGGGATCACGGTCAGGGTACCGCCGGACCGATCGAGGTCCACGTAGAACGGTGGTATCTGCTGGCTCGACTCCGTCACGCCTCGCTCGAAATAGTAGACCCAAGGTACCGGGCGACAACGACCAGGGCGTCATCCTCGATGCGGCCGTGGTCGACGAGGATGCGGCTGGCGATCCGGTCCACCGAGCCGTGGTGGCGCCCCCGGCTGAACTCCGGGCCGACGCCGTCGGTCGCGAGCATGAGCATGTCGCCGCGGCGCAGCCGCTGGTTCGAGGCGCGGACGGACGGCATGGACTGCCCGACGACGCCGCCGAGCAGCATCGGCGCATCCGCCCGCGCGGCCGCGTCGGCCCGCACGAGCCGCGCCTCCACGTTGCCGACGCCGAACCACGTGATCGTGCCGGCGCCGAAGTCGAACGACACGAGCGTCATCACGGCGCCGCGCGTGCCCACGAGCGCGGCGTCGCATCTGGCGAAGAGCGAGCCGAGATCGGCCTCCGGGTGCTTGCTCAGGGCCTCGAGCGCCGCCGCGGAGGCCGCGGCGGCGGCGTCGCCGTGTCCGAGCCCGTCGACGGCGCCGACGAGCGCCCCGCCGGGGACCGGAAGCGACACGGCCATGTCCCCCGAGCGCTCCTCGCCGAACAGCGGACGGCCGGCGATCCCGACCTGCAGCCCGGGCATCGTCAGCGCGTTCACGCCGGCCGCCCCCACTTGACCATGACCACGGTCGTGCCGCGACCCGGCCGCGAGTCGATCGAGAACTCGTCGGTGAGCCGGCGCGCTCCCGGCAGCCCGAGGCCCATCCCCGTCCCGGTGCTGTAGCCGTCCTCCATCGCCCGCTCGACGTCGCGGATGCCGGGGCCCTCGTCCCGCGCCTCGACGCGGATGCCCGCGCGGTCGTCGCGATGCACGACGGAGAGCACGATCTCGCCCTCCCCCGCGTAGGTCGTGATGTTGCGCGCGACCTCGGAGATCGCGGTCGCGAGGAGCGTCACGTCCGTCGAGGTGAAGTTGAGCTCGGCGGCGAGGGCCCGGGCTTCGCGTCGTGCCGAGACCACGTCGGCGTCGGACTCGATCGCGACGCGCAGTTCATCCCTCACGCGGCTCGCGCTCCTTGGCCCGCTCCTGAAGGAACGCCATTCCCTCTTCCAGGTCGAGCGCGGTGTTGACGTCCTCCATGCTCATTCCCAGCTGGACCATGGCGAACGCGACCTCGGGCTGGATGCCGACGAGGACGGTCTCGGCGCCGCGGAGGCGCGCCATGTGGGCGATGCTGCGCAGCGAGCGCGAGACGAACGAGTCCATGACGTCGAGCGCGGTCACGTCGACGACGATGCCGCGGGACCGGAAGCGCCCGACCTGCTCCATGATGTCCTCCTGCAGGCGGATGACGTCGGTGTCGGTCAGCGCCGCCTGGATCGACGCGATCAGCACCTCCCCCTGCTTGAGGATCGGGACGGCCACGGCTCAGCCCGCGCTAGCGCGCCTCGACGGTGGCCGCCTGGGTCAGCACCTCGTAGCCGAGCAGTCGCTCGGCTTCCTCGATGCCGCCCTGCAGGTCGCCGACGGCGTTGACCTTCGACAGGTCGACGCCGATCGTCACCAGCGTCTGGGCGATGTCCGGCGAGAGGCCGGTGATGATCACGCTGGCGCCCATCAGCCGCGACGCCTCGACGGTCTGGATCAGGTTGTTCGCCACGGTCGAGTCGATCGTCGGGACGCCGGTGATGTCGATCACCGCCACCTTCGCGCGGTTGGTGCGGATGCCCCGCAGCAGCTGCTCGGTGACCTGACGGGCGCGCTGGGAGTCCAGCACGCCGATGATCGGGAGGATCAGGAGGCGGTCGCGGACCTGGAGGACCGGCGTCGAGAGCTCGCGGATCGCCTCCTGCTGCTGGCGGATGATGCGCTCGCGCTCCTGGACGAAGGAGACGCCCACCGTGTTGGCGATCCGGTTCGCCGCGGGCTCGTAGGCGTCGAGCACGCGGTTGAGCAGGTCGAAGTCCGACTGGTAGCGCTCGAACAGCGAGCGCGCGAGCACGTCGCGCAGGAGCAGCACGATCCCGAGGACCTCGTGCGTCTCGACGCCTCGGGGGATGATGCGCTCGGACAGGTTGCGCGCGTAGGCCTGCAGCGCCTCGACCGAGCCGGTCTCCAGCACCTCGACGTAGTTGTCGTAGACGGACGTCGCCTCGGAGAAGATCTCCTCCGGGCTCATGGCGGTGAGGAGCTCGGCCTCGGTGATGCGCCGCGCCCACTCCTCGCGGAGGACGGTCCGGTTGCGCCGCAGCAGCGCGACGAGCTCGCGCAGCAGCGACGCGGAGGACTCGGTCTCCTCGCTCACGCTCGCCTTCGCGGACGCTGTTCCCCTGGACCCCCGCTTCGGGGACGTCGGTGCCTTGGGCCGGCGCTCAGCCACTACGTCCTCCTCGTTGACCTGCTGACGAGGCGTGAAGAATGCCACCGAATGGTTTATCGCGGCACGGTGAGCGCGAGGACCGCGATGTCGTCGCGCGCCACGCCTCCCGCGGCGGCCATCGCGGCGTCGACGACACCGTCCACGAGCGCCTCGGAGCCGTTGCCCGCGAAGCGCGCCGCGGCGGCCCGCAGATCGGCCTCGCCGAAGACCTCGCGACCGTCCCGGCGGACCTCGGTGACCCCGTCGGTGTAGAGGAGCATCGCGTCGCCGGGCGCGAGCGCGATCCGGGCGTCGTCGAGCTCCGGACGATCGACGACGCCGATCAGCATCCCCCGCACCTCGATCGCCTCGACGGTCCCGTCCGCGCGGATGACGAGCGGCGGCGGATGGCCGCCCGAGGCCAGCGCCACGGTCAGGCCCTCGTCCGGCTCGGCGGCGATGTGGGCGAGCACGACCGTGCAGAAGCGCCGGTCCGGGTGCTGTTCGACGAGCGCGCCGTTGAGGCGCCCGAGGACCGTGCTCGGCCGGCCGGGCACGGCCTCGACCGCGCGGATCGTGTAGCGCGCCAGCGCCGTGATCGACGCGGCCTCCGGGCCCTTGCCGCACACGTCGCCGACGGCGATGGTCCACCAGTCGCCCGGGCCGGCGAAGACGTCGTAGAAGTCGCCGCCGACCTCGATCCCCTCTCCGGCGGGACAGAAGCGGGCGGCGAGGTCGACGCCGGAGATCGGCGGCAGCGTCGGCGGCAGCAGGCAGCGCTGGAGGGTCTGGGCGATCCCGCGCTCGCGCCGGTAGATCCCGGCGTTCGCGAGCGCGACGGAGGCGACGTGGGCGAGCTGGTCGCAGATCGCCGCGTCGAGC
>JAOPZQ010000198.1 GCA_025964075.1 Solirubrobacterales bacterium
GGAGCTCGACGGCATGCCGGTGACCTACGTCCCGTTCGTCGCGCCGCCCTACCCCCGGACGTACGAGCGCTGGGGCGCCTGGGCGGCGCCGACGCTCGGGGTCGCGCTGCGCACGCTGCGACGGCGCTTCCCCTTCGACCTCGTCCACGCGCACTACGCCGTCCCGGCCGGCGACGCCGTCCGGCGCGCGCTGCCCGACGTGCCGCTCGTCGTCTCCTCCCACGGGGGCGACGTGCTCGGCACCGCGCGCCGCAGCGACCGGGCGCGGGCGACGGTGGCGCGCGCGTTCGGCCACGCGCGGCTCGTGCTGGCGAACTCGGCCGGGACCGAGCGCCGGTGCCGCGCCCTCGGCGCGCAGCGCACGCGCGTGGTCCACCTGGGGACGGACCTCGAGGGCACCGCGGAGTCGGAGTGGAGCCCCGCTCCGATGCTCGTGACCGTCGCCCATCTCGTGCCGCGCAAGCGCCACGTCGACGTCGTGCGCGCGCTGTGGCTCCTGCGCGAGCGCCATCCGGACGTCCGCTACGTGGTCGTCGGCGAAGGACCCGAGCGGGCGCGGATCGAGGCGCTCGCCGCCGAGCTCGGCGTCGGCGACCGCGTCGAGCTGCGCGGCCAGCTGCCGCCGGAAGAGGCCCGGGCGGTCGCCCGCGCCGCCGCGGTCTTCGTCCTACCGAGCGTCGACGAGGCGTTCGGCGTCGCCTACGTCGAGGCGATGGCCGGCGGCGTCCCCGCCGTGGGCTGCGTGGGCGAGGACGGCCCGGCCGAGATCGCCGGTGCGGGCGGAGGGATCCTGCTCGTGCCGCCCGGCGACGTCGAGGCGCTGGCGGGCGAGGTCGGTCGCCTGCTCGAGGACGACGAGTGGCGGCGCGAGCTCGGCGCGGCGGCGCGAGCCAACGTCGCCGAGAGCTTCACGTGGGAGCGCTGCGGCCGGGACACCGTCGCCGCCTACGAGGAGGCTCTGCGCGGGTGAAGCCGGTTCTCTTCGTGACCAACTACATGCCGCCGGCCCGGGCCGGCGCGTTCGCGGCGCTCGCCGAGCGCACGGACGTCGTCTTCGCCCTCTACGGCGGCCGCGTCCACCATGGGGGTCAAGTCTTTCTTTGCCCCACGTGTGGCCAAGAAAGACTTGACCCCGTCGTTGTGGGCGAGCGGGGCGTCTATGCGCTCGCGGCGTCCGGGCGCTTCCGGGCGGTCGTCGCCGGCACCGGGGGGCGAGTCGCTCTTCCCGCGGCGTATCTCGGGGCCCGCCGGGCCGGTGTGCCGTTCGTACTCTGGGCCTCGCTGTGGGCGCATCCGATCAGCCCGGCGCACGCCGTCTCCTGGCCGCTCCTGCGCCATCTGTACCGCGAGGCAGACGCCGTCGTCACCTACGGACCGCACGTCAGCGCCTACGTCCGGGCGCGGGGGGCGCGGCGCGTGTTCGTCGCGCCGCAGGCGGTGGACAACGAGTTCTGGCGCGGTCCGGTCGTCGACCTTCGCCGCCGAGCGCCGTTCCAAGTCGTGTTTACTGGTCGATCGGCTAGGGAAAAGGGCCTCACGGTGCTTGGGCGGGCCTGGCGTGCGTCGGGCCTCTGGGCGCCACATGCCGCGCTGGTCCTGGTCGGCGGAGGCCGCCCCCGGTCCCGGGCCTCCGCCGCCAGCGCGGCACCTCTTCGGAGCGGCGGGGCGCCGGCCGTGCATGCGGTCGGCGCCCTCCCCCCGCCCGAAGTCCGCAACTTCATGGGCTCATCGGACGTTTGCGTCATACCGTCGATTCCCACGTTGACGTTCCGCGAGCCTTGGGGACTTGTCGCCAATGAAGCCATGAACCAAGGACTTGCCGTCATCGCCACCGATGCCGTCGGCGCCGCCGCGGGCGGCCTGGTGCGCCACGAGCGCACGGGGCTGGTCGTGCCCGCGGGGGATCACGTCGCGCTGGCCGGCGCCATCCGGCGCCTCCACGACGATCCCGCTCTCCGCCACCGGCTCGGCGGCGCGGGGCGCGAAGCCGTTTCCGCTTACACCCATGACGCGTGGGCAGACGGAGTTCTCGGGGCCTTGAATGCTGCCGAAGAAGGAGGAAGCTCTTGCTAGCCTGCCGAATCGGAGGTCGAGGGGAGGGGGCAGGACACGTGCCCTCATCGACCATGCGCACGCTAACCGCACTCGCCGCCGCCTGCCTCTGCCTGCTGGCGGCCTTCGCACCGACCGCCGCTGACGCGAGCGTGTCGCAGATCCTGCGCGACTGCTCGCTGCACGGACACCTGACCCGCCACTACTCGCAGGCGGACTACCGGAACGCGCTCGCCGCGCTCCAGGGGGATCTGTCCGAGTACTCCGATTGCCAGGCGGCGATCAAGGCGGCCCAGGCGGCCGACGCGCGTCAGAGCGCCACCAAGCACCAGCAGCACGGCGGGAGTCACGGCGCGAGCACCGGCGGGACGACCGGCGGCGGCTCGACCGGCGCGGGCGGCACCAAGGCGGCCGCGGCGACGCGCAACCCGACGGCGGCCGACCAGAGTGCGATCCACCGCGCGGCCCACCAGTCGGGCTCGGTCGCGCTCCCCGGTGGAGGCACGATCTCCCCCACCACGTCGAGCGCCGCAGCCGGCTCGGGCCTGCATGCCATGCCGGTTCCGCTGCGCGTCGTGCTGATCCTGCTCGCCGCAGGCGCCCTCACCGGGGCGGGCCTGGGCCTGCGACGACGTGTCATCGATCGCCGCTCCGACTTCTAGGCCGGACGCCCCCCGGCGGCGCCTCGGCGCACTCCCGGCGTCGCTCCCGGCCGTCTGGTCGGGGCCGGCGCTGGGCGCGGCCGTGGGCGCCGCGCTGGCCGCCGTCGCGTTCACCGCGCAGAGCGGGCAGACGGTCGACCAGGCCACGTGGCCGGAGATCGCGACCGTCATCGTCGGGGCCGCCGTCGCGGCGCTGGCGGTCGTGCGCGGGGGCGGGGCACGCCGCGCCTGGGGCGTCTGGTCGCTCGCGGCGCTGGCGGCGTTCGCCGCGCTGACCGCCGTCTCGATCTCCTGGGCGGTCCAGCCCGACGCCGCGTGGCGGGACACCAGCCTCACGCTCGCCTACCTCGCCGCCTTCGGCGGCGGCCTCGCGCTCGTCCGGCTCGTGCCGGGCCGCTGGGAGACGCTGCTCTCCGGCGTCCTGCTCGCGGCGCTCGCCGTCGGCGGCTACGCCGTGCTCACGAAGGTCGTCCCCGAGTCGCTCGCCGCGGACGAGATCGCCTCGCGCCTGCGCGCGCCGTTCGGCTACTGGAACGCCACCGGGCTGATGGCGGGCCTGGGCATCCCGGCGTGCCTGTGGCTGGGGACCCGCCGCCACGGTCATCAGGCGTTGACCGCGCTCGCCTACCCGGCGCTGACACTGCTGCTCGTCGCCGTGCTCCTGTCGTACTCCCGCGGGGCGCTGGTGGCCGTCGTCTTCGGCGGGGCGTTCTGGTTCGCCACCGTCGACCGGCGCCTCCGCGGCGCCGCCGTCCTCCTCGTCTCGGGTGCCGGGGCCGCCCTCGTCTCGCTCTGGGCGTTCTCGCGCGACGCGCTGACGCAGACCCAGGTCGACGTGGGCGCCCGGGCCCACGAGGGCCATCGGCTCGGCGTCCTGCTCGTGGTCGTCCTCGTGCTGATGCTCGCGGCCGGGCTCGCGGTCTCGTTCTGGGCCGAGCAGCGTCCGCTCGCCGGCCTCTGGCGCCGCCGCGTGGCGCTCGCGCTGATCGTCCTCACCGCGCTCGTGCCCGTCGCGGCGCTCGGCGCGGTGCAGAGCTCGAACGGCGGCATCTCCGGGCAGTGGCACCGTCTCACGGACGTCCACTCGACGCAGCCGCCGAACTCGCCCTCCCGGCTCACCGCGCTCGGCAGCGTCCGCGCCCGCTACTTCCACGAGGCGCTGCAGGTCTTCGGCAGCCAGAAGTGGCACGGCGTCGGAGCCGACGGCTTCGGCCTCGCCCGCAAGCACTACTCGATCGACGCGCTGTCGGTCCAGCACGCGCACTCGTTCGTGTTCCAGACGCTCGCGGACTTCGGGCTGATCGGACTGGCGCTGACCCTCGCGCTGCTCGCCGCGTGGCTGACCGCCGCGGCGCGGCCGCTCGGGCTGCGACACCGCCACCGGGCGGCGACCCCCGAGCGCGCCGGGATGCTCACGCTCGGCGCGACCGTCCTCGTGTTCGGCGTCAGCTCGATGATCGACTGGACCTGGTTCATCCCCGGCACCGCCGTGCTCGCCCTCGTGTGCGCGGGCTGGCTGGCCGGCCGCGGGCCGCTGTCCGAAGCCCTGTCCGGCGCCCGCTGGCGCCCCGACCCGCTGCGGATCGGCGCGGCCTGCGCGATCGGCGCATGCGCTCTCGTCGTCGGATACACCATCCTGCAGCCCTTGCGTTCCGTACACAGCGACAACGCCGCGCTCGCCGCGCTCGACCGCGGCGACATCCCCGCCGCCCAGGCCGCGGCCCTGCGCGCCCACGACCAGGACCGCCTGGCGGTCGATCCGCTCTTCAACCTCGCGCTCGTCGCCGAGGCGGGCAACCGGCCCGCGGCGGCGAGCGCGGCGCTCGAGCAGGCGGTGCGGCTGCAGCCGCGCAACCCCGACACGTGGTCGCACCTCGGCGAGCACCTCCTGAACGACCTCGGGAACGCCAAGGCGGCGGTCGGCCCCCTCGGCGCCGCGGTCTACCTCGACCCGAACGGCCTCAGCGGGCAGCGCCAGGCCGAGTTCGTCCAGGCGCGGCAGGCGGCCGGGCAGCCGTGAGGCGCATCGCGCTGATCGTGGCCGCCGCGGCGGCCCTGCTCGCCCCCGGCGCAGCCCGTGCCGCCTACGATCAGGAGTCGATGCTGCAGGACGACAACCTGCTGCTCTACAGCTCGCCGGCCACGGTCGGCGCGACGCTCGACACGCTGAAGGCGCTCGGGGTCGACCGCGTGCGGCTGACCGTCAAGTGGTCGGTGATCGCCCCGCAGCCGAACGCGACGCAGCGGCCCGGCTTCGACGCGAACGACCCGGCCGCCTACCCCGCCGGCGTGTGGGACCGCTACGACACGGTCGTCCGCGCCGCCCAGGACCGCGGCATCGGCGTCGACTTCAACCTCACGGCGCCGGCGCCGGACTGGGCGACCACGAACGCGCCGAAGCCGACCGAGCGCAACATCTTCAACCCGTCGCCGGCCGAGTTCCAGGCCTTCGTGCACGCGGTGGGCACCCGCTACAGCGGCACCTACACGCCGACCACGACGACGACCTCGGGCGGCGGGGGCGGCATCGGCGGCCTGCTCGGCGGGGGCCGGAGCACCACGACGACGACACCGGCCGCCGGGGGCCCGCTCCCCCGCGTCTCGTACTGGTCGGTGTGGAACGAGCCCAACCAGCCCGGCTGGCTGATGCCCCAGTCCGCGCAGACGAACGGCAAGTGGGTCGACGAGGCGCCGCGCCTCTACCGCGACCTCCTCGACGCCGCGTTCGCGTCGCTCTTCGCCACCGGTCATGGGCAGGACACGATCCTGATCGGCGAGACCGCGCCGCAGGGCTCGGCCGACCCCGGCCTCGCGCTCGGGATCTTCCCGCTGAAGTTCCTCCGCGAGCTCTACTGCGTGGACAAGAAGCTGCACCCGCTGCGGGGCAAGCTCGCCGCCGCGCTCGGCTGCCCGACCGGCGGCACCGCGAAGGCGTTCGCCGACGCCCATCCCGACCTGTTCGCCGCGACCGGCCTCGCCCACCACCCCTACTCGCTGTTCTTCCCGCCGGACTTCAAGGCGCTCGACCCCGACAGCGTCGGCGTCGCGGACCTGTCGGTCCTCGAGCGCACGCTGGACAAGATCTTCCGCGCGTACGGGCAGTCACGGAGGCTGCCGATCTACCTGACCGAGTACGGCTACCAGACGAAGCCGCCCGACCCCACGGGCGTCAGCACGCGCAAGCAGCAGTCCTACCTGAACCAGGCCGACTTCATGACCTTCCAGGATCCGCGCGTCAAGGCGCTCAGCCAGTTCCAGCTGCAGGACGACCTGCCCAACCAGAACGTCGCCAGGAACTCCCGGTTCTACTGGAGCACGTTCCAGAGCGGGCTCGAGTACCACGGGGGAAAGCACAAGGCGTCGTTCGCCGCCTACCGCCTGCCCATCTGGCTCCCCCGCACCCGCGGCAGCGTCCTGCGCGTGTGGGGCCTGGTGCGCCCGGCGGCGAACGGGGCGCGCCAGACGGTGCAGATCGCCTACCGGCCCGCGCACGGCCGCTCGTGGCGAACTCTTCGCACGTTGAAGGTGAGCTCGCCCCGCGGCTCGTTCCTCACGCGGGTGAACGTGCCGCGCGGCCGCGGTCTCGTGCGGATCGGGTGGAACGGGACGAATTCGCGCGCGGTGGCCGTAAGCCGTTAGTGTCGGCGCCATGGGGGGGCGCCACATCGCAGGGCTCGTCGCCGTCCTGCTCGCGGGCGCGAGCGTCGCGCCGGCGGCAGCGGCTCCGACCCGTCTCGGTCCGGCGCCCGCCGCGTTCTGGCAGGTCGGCTCGGACCTCTTCTTCGCCACCTCGCGCGCGCATTCCACGTTCGACCGCTGGCAGCTCCATCGTCGGCCCTCGGGCGGGAGCTCGCGGGTCGTCGCCTCCGTCGACACCGACAGGAGCGGGAACGCGAACCCGGACCTGTTCATCGGCGGCACGGTCGCCTTCTTCCCGACCCCGAGCCACGTGGGGATCTCCGAGCGCAACGTGACCGAGACGGGCACCGACGCCGGCGGCGATGTGACGCTGTCGTTCGGGCGCTACGGCTCGGCGGGGACCACCGTCGCGCGATGCGGCGCCAGCGACGGGGAGCCCGAGCTCCGCCCGGTCGCCGCCGACGGGACGACGATCGCCTACCTGAGGCCCCCGTGCGACCTCAGCCCCGCGGCGCCCGAGACGCTGGTCCTCCACGACGCGGGCGGCGCGGCGGACCGTACCGTGGCGATCGCTCCCGCCCCCGTCGACGTCGCGGGCGTCGCCCTCGCGGGCCCGTTCGCCGCGTACGCCGCGGCGGGGTCGATCTCCGTCGTCGACCGCGCGACGGGCGCACCGGTGTACCACGTCGCGGCCGGAGCGCCGTTCGTGCTGCAGGCGGACGGCAAGGTCGCCTGGGCGGCCAACACGCATTTCCCGTGCGTGGCGGGAGCGCTCGAGTGGGCCTCGCCGGCGGAGCCGACGGCGCATGGGCTGAGCGTCGGCGCGTGCTCGGTTGTCCGCTTCGCCGGCGACCGGATCGTCTACGGCACTGGCAGCGCGACGCGCGCCGTCACGCTCGCCGGCGCCGATCGGGCTCTGCTGCCCTTCGACCGCGGCGTGTCGGTCGACGGGAGCCGCATCGCGTTCGTCGCGCCCGGCTGCGCCGGAGGCACGCTGTGGAGCGGCTCGCTCGACGACCCGGCGTTGGCGCCGCCGGTCCAGCGCTCGTGCCCGCTGCGGGTCACGGGCCGTCGGCTGATCGTGCGCGCGGCCGCGGTGCGCGTCCCGCTGTCCTGCCCCCGCGGGTGCAGCGGCCTGCTCACGCTGGGCACGCGGACGGGGCGGTGGGCCGACGTCTCCTTCAAGGTGACCGGCCGCCGCGTCGTGAAGCTGCCGCTGAACGACAGCCCGCCGAGCTTCCGCGCCGGCCAGCGGAGGGCGGCGCGCGTGACCGTCTTCCAGGACCTCCCGAGCGGGCGGCAACGGGTCGTGGTGGCGGCGGTCGCCGTCAGCCGCTAGGAAAAAGGGGTCTGACCCCTTTTTCCGTGGTTACGCGGCGACCGCGTCGACGAACTCCGGCGGCAGCGGGCCCGGCCGGCGGGCGTCGCGCACGGCGCGCAGGAGCTTCTCGTACTCGTCGGTGACCGCTTCCCACGAGTACCGGGTGGCGCGTTCGCGGGCGCGGGCGCGGTAGGCCCCGACGAGGTCGGGGTCGTCGATCAGGTCGCCGAGGCGCTCGGTGAGGTCGTCGACGCCGCCCTTCCCCGAGAAGTAGAAGCCCGCGTCGCCGACGGTCTCGGCGTTCGGCGCGTGGTCGTTGACGAGGACGCAGTTGCCGGCGGCGAGCGCCTCGAGGATCACCGGGTGCGTGCCGCCGACCTCGGTCGGGGCGCAGAACAGGTAGGCGTGGCGCTGGAGCTCCCAGTAGCCGCGCCCGAACACGTAGCCGGGGAAGACCACGCGGGGATCCGCGGCGCGCATGACCTGGCGGATGTACTCGTCGGCATAGGGCGCGCCGCCGACGATCACGAGCTTCATCCCCCGCGCCCGCTCCCGGTCGATGCGGGTGAACGCCTCGACCAGCAGGTGCGGGTTGTTCTCGGGCTCGAGCCGGCCGACGAAGAGCAGATAGCGCCGCGGCTCGAGGCCCAGGCGCTCGAGCGTCTCCGTGCCGCCGTGGCCCGGATCCTCGACGCCGTAGGGCACGACCCCGATCCGCTCGCCGTAGCGACGCTCGAAGATGTCCGCGACCGCGTGCGAGTCGGTGATCGAGCGGTCCGACCACCGGGGCGCCGTGCGCTCGGCGAAGCGCAGGTAGGCCTTGGCGAAGGCGGGCCACTTGCGCCGGTCGGAGTCGAGGCCGTCGACGTTGATCACCGTGGGGATCCCCGCCCCGCGGGTGATCAGGCACAGCGGCGAGTTGCCGGCGATGAAGAAGAGCGCGACGTCGGGCTTCAACCACCGCGCCGTGTGCAGCGCCGAGAGGAACGTGTGGACGAACGTGTCCAGGTACTTGTTGCGCACCGTCGGAAGGTGGACGAGGCGCGCGCCCTTGTAGCTGCGCAGCCGCCGGTCGACCACGTGGGGGCGGCAGTAGACGACGACCTCGTGCCCGCGCGCGACGAGGCGCGAGGCGATCTGCTCCGCCGCCGTCTCGAAGCCGGAGTAGGAGGCGGGGATGCCGCGCGTGCCGAGGATGGCGACCTTCATCGGGTGAGCGCCAGCGTATACGCCCGCACGTGGTCCCGAGCCGAGCGCGTCCACGAGAACTCGGCCGCGCGCCGGCGCCCGCGCCGGGCGAGGTCCTGCCGCGCCGCCGGGTCGGCGGCGAGGTCGACGAGGGCCGAGGCGAACGACTCGGCGTCGCGCGGGTCGGCGTAGCGGACGGCGTCGCCGCACACCTCGACGACGCCGGGAGATCGCGCCGCGACCACCGGCACGCCGGCGCTCATCGCCTCGAGCGGCG
>JAOPZQ010000228.1 GCA_025964075.1 Solirubrobacterales bacterium
GATCGACCTGCTCCTGGTCGACGGGCCGCCGGCGTTCGAGCCCGAGATCGCCCTCAGTCGCTATCCGGCGCTGCCCGTGCTCGCCGAGCGCCTCGCCCCCGACGCCACCGTGGTCCTGGATGACATCGACCGCCCCGGCGAGCTGGCGATCCTCGAGACCTGGGAGCGCGACTGCGACTTCCGCTTCGAGGTCCGGCCAGCCGAGCGGATCGCGATCGGGCATCGTCGCTGACGCGCGGGCGGCTGGCCATCTTGGCGCCCCTACGTTGGCTCGGCGACGCGGCTCCCTAGAATCAAGGCCGGGCCCGCCCCCATGGTCTAGTGGCCTAGGACGCCGCCCTTTCAAGGCGGAGATCGCGGGTTCGAATCCCGCTGGGGGTACTGCCTGCGCCGCGCGTCCATCGAATCCGGCAAGGAGCAGCACATGGCGAAGGTTCTCTACACGGCGGAAGCCCACGTCACAGGCGGTCGGGCCGAGGGTCACGGCAAGTCGTCGGACGGCCAGCTCGAGGTCGACCTGCGCCTGCCGAAGGAGATGGGCGGGCAGGGCGACGGCACGAACCCCGAGGAGCTGTTCGCCGTGGGGTACGCCGCCTGCTTCGAGGGCGCGCTCGGCGCGATCGCGCGGCGGGAGAAGGCGGATCTCGGCGACGTGGCGATCGACTCGAAGGTGTCGCTGCTCCCGACCGACGAGCGCGGGTTCAAGCTCGCGGTCGAGCTCGACGTCACGCTGCCCGGCGTCGGCGACGCGGCGCGGGCCGTCGAGATCGTGCACGCCGCCCACTACGTGTGCCCGTACTCGAACGCCACCCGCGGGAACATCGACGTCGCCCTGACCGCGAACGGGGAGCCCGTCCCCGCCTGACCGCCGCGCGGGCATGACGGATGTCATGCAGAAGCTCGGCGCGCGCACGCGCATGAAGGCGGTCGGCCTCGCGGAGGACAAGGGACGGCTGTGACCTCCGCCGCGGTCCGGGCATCCCGGTAGGCTCGCCGCTCCCTCTCCCGACCCCTTTCCTGACCAATGAGAACTCGCTGCCGCCTCCTGGCCCTGTTGCCGTGCCTCCTCGGCCTCGCGATCGTGCCCGCCTCCGCGGGCGCGAAGGCGAACGTGTCGATCGCCATCGCCGACGAGAACGCCTCGATGTTCGACTCGCCGGTCTACCAGGCGCTGCACATGAAGCGCACTCGCTACTTCATCCCGTGGAACGCGGCCACGGACCCGCAGGCCCTCGGTCCGGCGCTCCAGTTCGTCACCGCGGCGCGGGCGCACGGCGTGAAGGTCCTCATGCACATCTCGACCGACACGTTCACCCACGGCGTTGCGACGCTGCCCAGCGTCGCCGCCTACACGAAGAACGTGAAGGCGCTGATCAAGCTCTTCAAGCCGCTGGGCGTCAAGGAGTGGGGCGTGTGGAACGAGGAGAACCACGTCAGCGAGCCCACATACCGCTCGCCGAAGCGCGCCGCGCAGTTCTTCGTGGCCATGCGGAAGATCTGCACGGGCTGCACGATCGTGGCGCTCGATCTCCTCGACGCGAAGTCGGCGACCGGCTACATCAAGTCGTTCTACAAGGCCCTGACGCCCCGCGACCGCGCCAAGGCGAAGCTGGTCGGGATCCACAACTACGAGGACGTCAACCACAAGCGGACCTCGGGCACGCAGGGCGTGATCACGGCCGTCCGCGCCCAGAACCCCCGCGCCCAGTTCTGGGTCACCGAGACCGGCGGGATCGTCAGCCTCGCGCCGAAGTTCCCCTGCGACGAGGCGCGCGCCGCCAAGAGCACCGCCTACATGTTCACGCTCGCGAAGAAGTTCTCCCGCTATGTGAAGCGCCTCTACTACTACTCGTGGAGCACCGCGTCCAACTGCGGCGGCTTCGACGCGGGTCTGACCCGGGCGAACGGGGCGCCCCGGCCCGCGTACGCGACGTTCGCCCAGGCGCTGCCGGGGTTCACGCGCTGATTCGCGGCGCAGCTAGCATCCGTCGCAGCGCGGGCGGTTAGCTCAGTTGGAAGAGCGCGTGCCTTACAAGCACGAGGTCGCTGGTTCGAGCCCGGCACCGCCCATCGGCCGGAGCGCTACCCGCGGGCGTCCGGCCGCGGCGTCGCGAGCAGCGAGACGTGCGGGGCGCCGTAGCGGAGCATGACCTGGCGGCGGAGCTTGCCCCAGGCGCTGCGGCGCTTCAGGGCGGGGCGCGCCAGGCCCGGGCCGGCGGGGACGATGTACGGGCGCGTCGAGCGCTCGATCCGGAATCCCGCCGCCTCGACGTAGCGGCGGAGAGCCGTCGCGTTCGGGATCCACCAGAAGGGCGCCTCGAGCGTCATCAGCGCCGCGGCCGGGGAGCGCGGGCGGATCACCGAGAGCGAGAGCGAGACGACCTCGTTGACCAGCAGGCAGCCGTCGTGGCGGAGCACCCGGCGGATCGCCATGAGCGCGCCCACCGGATCGCGGAGGTGGAGCAGCAGCGTGCCGATCACGGCGAAGTCGAACGGCTCGACGACGTCGAGCGAGAGGTCGTAGACCGAGAGGTTGCGCCGCTCGACGCGCGAGGACAGCGCCGCGTGGGCGACGTCGAAGGCGCGGTTGCTGCGGTCCATGAAGCCGTCCTCGTGCGGCGTCAGCGCACGCAGGGGTCGCGGCCAGTCGTGCTGCGAGGTGTCGTCGACGTCGATCCCCACGACGTCCGCCGCTCCCCGGCGCTCCATCTCGAACGCCCAGAACCCGTCGCGCGTCCCCACGTCGAGGCAGCGCTTCCCGGCCAGCGAGCCGGGCATCGGGACGCGGTCGGCGACCGCGCGGAGGTCGTACTCGCCCGGCGTGATCTCGCCACCGGGCAGCTCGAGGACGTGGTACCAGTGGACGGGCGCGCCCGAGGCCGCGCCCGCGGCGGCCGGCGCGGACATGGGTCGCGATGCTAGCGCCCTACGGGCGCCGGCTCCGGCGCCGGCTCGGGCGCGGCCGCGAGCAGGTTCCGCACCTCGCGCACGGCGACCGGCAGCGTCGTCAGGTCGTAGACCCGGCCGGCGCGGATGTCCGCGAGCGTCTGGAGGCAGCGCGCGGACGCCGGGTTCGCCGCGATCCACCGCTGCACCGCCTCGCCGGCGTCGGCGCCCGCCCGCGAGGCCCGCAGCACCTCGGCCGTGAGGTTGCGGTGGAGGCTGTAGAGGTCGTCGCGCAGGGCGGCGCGGGCGAGCGCGCTCCAGCGATCCGAGCGCGGCAACGCGACGATCTGGTCGCGCAGCCAGTGCAGCCCGAGGTCGGCGCCGAGGCGGAAGTGGACCATCGCGACGGGCTCGAAGTCGATCCTGGTCTCGCCGGCGATGTCGACGATGTCGAGCGTCGCGAACATCGTCGAGAGGCTGGCGACGCGGAGCGCGAGCTCGTCGGCGACGCCGGCTTCGCGCAGCGCGTCCGCCCGCCGGGCGATCGGCTCGACGTCGGCGTCGACGAGCGGCCGCGGCATCAGCTCGTACAGCGCCGCCGCGCCCGGCGCGAAGTGCCCGACCGTGGCCGCGATGTCGAGCGGTCGCCGGCGGTTGCGCAGGAGCCACCGCGTCGCGCGCTCCACCAGTCGGCGCCCCTCGAGCAGCATCTCGGCCTGCACGTCGGCCGCCACCTGGTTGTCGAGCGCCTCGATCTCCCTCCAGATCTGGCGCATCCGGAAGACCTCGCGCGCGACCGTATAGGCGCGGGCGATGTCCGCCGGCGAGCCGCCGGTCTCCTCGCCGAGCCGGAAGATCGCCGACGTGCCGGCGCCGTGGACCATGTTGTTGACGACCTGCGTCGCCGTGATCTCGCGCCGCAGGCGGTGGCCGTGCATCCGGTCTCCGAAGCGCTCGCGCAACGGTGCCGGGAAGTACGCCGCGAGCTCGGCCGACAGGTACGGGTCCTCGGGCACGTCGGACTCGAGCAGCGCGTCGTAGAGCTGGATCTTGCTGTAGGCGAGAAGGGTGGACAGCTCCGGGCGGGTGAGGCCCTTGCGCTCCCCCTTGCGGTCCGAGATCTCCTCCTCCGAGGGGAGCGCCTCGAGCTCGCGGTCGAGCCGGTCGGTGCGCTCGAGCGCCCGGATGAAGCGCGAGTGCACGTCGAGCATCGCCGGCGCCTGCGCCTCGGCCATCGTCAAGGTCTCGGTCTGCTCGTAGTTGTTCTGGAGGACGTGCTCGGCGACGGAGTCGGTCGTCTCGACGAGTAGCTCGTTGCGCTGCTTCTCCGTCAGGTCGCCGGCGGCGACGGCCCCGCCGAGCAGGATCTTGATGTTCACCTCGTGGTCGGAGGTGTCGACCCCCGCGGAGTTGTCGATCGCGTCCGTGTTGATCTTCCCGCCGCCGAGCGCGTACTCGATCCGACCGCGCTGCGTCAGGCCGAGGTTCCCACCCTCGCCGACGACGCGGGTGCGGAGCTCGCGCGCGTCCACGCGGACCGCGTCGTTCGTCTTGTCGCCGACGTCCGCGTGCTGCTCGGTGTGCGCATTCGCGAATGTTCCGACGCCGCCGTTCCACAGCAGTTCGACGGGGGCCCGCAGCAGA
>JAOPZQ010000276.1 GCA_025964075.1 Solirubrobacterales bacterium
CGTCACGCGCGAGCCCGGCGGCGGCGCGGCTCGTCCCGGCGATCACGCGGGGCAGGTCCGTGGGCGCCTGGGTGCCGCGGAGCGCCTCCATCGCGCCGCCCAGCGGCCGCATCGCCGGGGCCACGGCGGAGAGCGTCGACTGGATCGCCTTCGCATCGGAGAAGCTCGCGTCGAACTGGCGGATCATCGTCTGCAGCGCGTCGCGTCCCTGGGCGTTCAGCGGCTCGAGGGCGGTGTCGAGCTCGACCTGGCTGCTCGTGCGCGTGCGCGGGACGAACCCGCCGCGCAGCGCCGGCGCGCTCGTCGAGCCGGGGTCGATGTCGATGTACATGTTGCGGCCGAGCAGCGTGCGCCAGCGCAGCGACAGCGAGGCGTCGGTGTGCAGCTGGACGCCCTTGCCGTCGGCGATGTTCATCTTGATGAGGACGCCGCGGCCGGACGGGGCGCGGGTGACGTCCGTCACCTCCCCCACGTTCACGCCGTGGAGGCGCACCGGGGTGTAGCCCGGGTGGACGTTCGCCGCGTACGCGAACTCGGCGGACAGCGCGTGCCCGCCGCCCGAGAGGAACGGCAGGCTCGGCTTCGTGTAGATGATCCAGAGGAAGATCATCGTCACCGAGACGAAGATGATCCCCGTCCGGATGCGCTTGGGACGGTGACGGCCCGGGACGATCTCCAGGCGCTGTCGCCAGGACACGGGCGCGCGCTGGCGCTGGGTCGTCGGCACGGTCATCCGCTCCCCGGGAGGTTGCTCTTGCTGTAGACGAGGCCGCGCTGGGACTCCTGCTCGGTCGGCTGCGCCCAGCCGGTGACGCCGACGCCGTCCTTGCACGGCGCCGGATACGGGTTCGAGTTCACGAAGTTGGCGAGCGGGTGGACCTTCTGCGACTGCATCGCGGGCTGATCCGGCCGGGCGGCGGCGACGAGGAAGCGGATGAAGTTGTTGAAGCTGTCACCCCACTTGAGGTACTCGGCCCAGCCCGTCGCGAACTGCGTCATGTCGCAGGCGCGCGGCGCCAGGTAGTCGAGCGTCGGGATGACGTCGCCGAACGTCCGCTCGAGCATCGGCAGGCTCGTCTGGACCGTGTCCAGGAGGCTGAGCGTCGGCGAGACCGCGTTCGACGCGAGCTCGAGCGTCTTCTTGGTGTCCCCCAGCGGCTTCGCGGCGTTGTCGAGGAGCGCGGTCGTCGAGCGCAGCGCGGCCGGGGCCTCGGCGAGGGTCGGCCGGGCGGCGACGGCGGCGTGGTCGACCTCGGCGAGGAGGCCGTTGACGGCGGGGAGCGTCGTGCGCAGGCTCGACAAGGTGGGAGCGGCCTGGGTCAGCGTGGCCTGGACGTCGGTGCGGCGATCCGAGAACGGCGCCAGCGCGCGTTGCTCGGGAGCGAAGCCGGTGGCGATCGTGTCACGGACCGGATCGAAGGTCTGCGCCGCCCCGTCGGCGGCGCCGACGAAGCGGGACATCGCGCCTGACCGGCCGGTGATCGCCTGGCTGACCGAGGAGAGCGACGACAGGAACCCGGGGGCGCTGTGGATCGACTCGTTGAGGTCGGTGCCACGGCCCGCGGTCCCCTTGCCGAGCTCGCTCAGCAGCTGGCGGGTACGCGCGCGCGTCCGCGCGTCGAGGATGCCGAGCGCCTGGTCGAGCGCCACCGGCGTGACGGCCTGCGACGCCGGGAGCGTGGCGCCGTCGGGCAACGGCGCGCCGTGCGTGCCCGGGATCACCTCGAGGTAGCGCACGCCGACCGCGCTGCGCAGGCGGATCTGGAGGCGCGTGTCGGAGCGCAGCGGCTTCCACTGGTCGTCGATCCGCAGGTCGAGGAGCGCCCTGCCGTTCTTGACGCGCGGGTTCAGAACCTGGCCGATCCGCACGCCGCCCTCGCGGATCTCGTAGTGGTTCGCCATGTTCTGCGCGTCCGCGAGCTCGGCGTGCAGGTTGTAGTAGCCGCGGCCCGGGACGGTGTAGGCGGCCTCGTAGCCGACGTAGAACGTGCCGGCCGCGAGCGCCAGGCCGATCAGGCCGACGGTGATCATGAACGCGCGGCTGCGCTGCTTCCCGACGGGTCGTCGGCCGATGCGTCGTCCGAGCATCCCTACGGCCCCATCAGGTAGTCGAAGAGGCGCAGGGCGTCGCCGCCGGAGGTCTTTGCCTGCGGCTGCGCTTGCGGCTGGGGATGGGGATGTGCTTGGGCACGTTGACGTAGGCCCCCGACGAGGTTGCCGACGATCTTCGTCACGGTCCCGGGAGGCACGACGCGAGCGAGCTGTTGCGTGACCTTCTGCGTCAGGTCCTTTAGAGGGATCTTCTGCAGCAGCTTCTGGGTGAGCGGCTGGCCCGTGACCTTCTTGACGGCGTCCTTGACCTGGTTCACGACGCTCGGCGCGGGCGGCGCGGGCGCCTTCGTCTTCGTCTTCGTGGAGCTCGTCGGGTGGTAGCCGTTGAACGCGTTGATCGCGTTCGACACGTACTCGGCGTCGACGTACAGGTGTGCTCCGATGAAGTGGCTGATGCCGTCGCGACCCTGCAGGCCGCGGTTGACGTTGTTGATGAAGTAGAGAAGGTCGTTGGTACCCCGATCCGTCATGTGCTGCAGCGCGGGCGCCGCCGGTGTCAGCGTCTGCTGCAGCAGCTTCGTCGTCGGCACGAGGCGCTTGACGGTCGGCGTCGCGCGCTTGCCGAGGCGCGTGAGCTGCGGTGCGACGGACGTCGCGGTCCGAAGCGTCGGGGCGGCGTCGGCGGTGAACGCGGGAAGCGAGCGCAGCGTCGTGCCCAGCGGCGCGGCGGTGCGCTGGAGGTCGGCGGCGGCCGGTCGGAGCGCGGTCGACGCGGAGTCGAGTTGCCCGAGCGTCGTGCGCAGCTCGGCGAGGGCGGCCGGGGCGTTGGCGATCGTCGCGCCCAGGGCCTGGCGCTTCTCGGCGACGGTCTGGAGTGCGCCGGCCGCCTGGTCGACGAGCTTGCCCATGTCGCCGCGCTTGGCGTTGATCGACGCGGTGATCCGGTCGCCGCGAGCGATCATGTCCTTGAGCGCGGCGTCCTGCGTGTCGACCTGATCGAGTAGGCCACGGATCCCGCTCAGGGACGGCGGGAGCGTGGCGAGCAGCTTGCCGAAGTCCGCCCCCCGCCCGGCGAGGCCGGCGCCGGCCTCGTTGATGAGGATTCCGAGACGGGTCCGGGTGTCCGGGTTCAGCGTGTTGAGGATGTCGTCGAGCTCGACTGGCTGCGAGGTCCGGCTCATCGGGATCACGGTTCCCGAGGACACGGGCCGGCTGCGGTCGCCCGGATCGAGCGAGGCGTAGCGCTCGCCGAGGAGGTCCGTCGGCCGCACCTGCACGCTCGCCCCCTGGCCGATCGGCAGCGCGTCCTTGTCGATCTCGAGCGTCGCGATGGCCGTGTCGCGGCTCGTCACGGTGATGCTCTTGACCGAGCCGGCCGGCACGCCCGCGACCTTCACCGACGAGTTGACCCGCAGCCCGCCGGCGTCGCGGAGCTCCGCCTTGATGGTGTACCCGCCGCCGCCGCTCAGCAGGATCACGATCGCCACGACGGCGACGGCGGCGCCGAGGACGAACAGCGCGTTGCGCCGGGCGAGCGTCATGGCGACTCGGGATCCTTCGCCGGGTTGAGAGCGTCCTTGGTGATCCCGCACTCGGGGATGAACCAGGGCTGGCCGGTCGTGAGACCGGGCGGCCGCGGGTCCGCGTAGAGCTTGCCGCTGACCTTCGCGAACGCGGCGCTGTTGAGCGGCGTCTCCACCGAGGCGACGCTGACCATCGGAGTTGCCCGCAGGCCGTGCTGCTCGACGGTGCCGTTCGGGCGCTGGATGCCGACATAGCGGACGATCTGCGGGTTCAGCTTCGGGTTGATGACGTCGTAGTTCTGGTGGGAGCCGCCGCCGCCGACGAGCGCGCCGCCGAGCTCGGGCGCGTAGGGGCGCAGGCACGACACCATGGGCGCGAGGTCGCCGAACACTCCGGGCGCGGTCTGCATGAACGGCGTCGCGGCGTTCATCAGGGACGTGATGTGCGGCGCCGCGGTCGTCGCGGTGGCGACCGTGGCCACGGCCGACGGCACGGTCTGGCGGAGCTGAGCGAGCGCGGGCTGGGCCTGGGCGGCGAGCGGGCGGAGCCGGCGCGCGCCCGGCGCGAGGGCGACCATCAGGCGGTTCAGCTGGTTGACGCTCGAGTCGACGCGCTGGAGCGTCGAGTGGGCCTGCCGGAGCGTCCCCGGCAGCTCGCTGATCGAGGCCTGCGTGCCGCGGGTGTTCTGGGCGAAGGTCTGGAAGGTCGTGGCGGCGACGGTGATCAGGTCCTGCACGCCCTGAGACCGGGCGGAGAGGGTCGCCGTGAGGCGGTCGGCATTGGTCACCACCTGGTGGAGCGCGTAGGTGTCGGAGGCGAGATCCGACATCAGCCCGCCGGTGCCCCGCACCCCGCCCGCCGACGTGTGGAGGGCGGCCGAGAGCTGCTTCGTCTGGCCCGAGAACCCGGCGTCCATCGCCCCGACGAGGTGGCGCAGGTGGGTGCGCACGCCCGGGGTGAACGTGTTCAGGACCTGGTCGACGTCGACGGCGGGCTCGGTGTCGGCCGTCGGAATGACGGCGCTTCCGGAGAGGACGGGCGCGCTCCCGGGGCCGGGATACAGGTCGAGGCGCCGGGTGCCCGACCCGATCGTCGTCCCCCACCGGCTGACCACGCGCGTCCCCACGTGGAGCGGCCAGAAGTGCCCGTCGGAGATGCCGATGTCGACGAGGGCCTTGCCGTGGTCGTAGCGGACGCCGCCGATCTTCCCAACCTCGAGGCCGTCGACCGACACCGCCTGCCCGGAGACCAGGTTGAACGCGCTGGCGAACGACGCCTTGACGTGATGCGGCTGATGGCGGGTGCCGATCGCCCACCAGGTGAAGGCCACGACCACGAGGCCGAGGACGACGTACCACGGCCGGTCGACGATCGACCCGAGCCGCTTCGACAGGTGACGTCCGGGTGACACGCTCTCAGCCGCCGACCGGGATCTTCGGGTCGATGCCCCAGAAGAAGAACGTGAAGCCCTCGTTCAGGACCATGGTGATGACGAGGGCGACCATCATCGATCTCGCCGTCGCCGCCCCGACGCCCACGGGCCCGCCCTTCGCGCGGTACCCGTAGTACATCGAGGCGATGATGATGCAGATCCACATCACCAACGTCTTGAGATAGCTGTAGAAGATCGACAGGCCGTCCGTGAAGGACCAGTGCACGGACTGCCACGCGCCCAGGGAGATCTCGTGGATCTGGCCGAGGATCACGAACACCTCGCCCAGGTAGAAGACGGCCAGGCCGATGATGAAGACGGGCGCCGAGATGAGGATGTTCGCAATCAGGCGAGTCGACACGAGGTAGCGCATCGGGTTGATGCCCAGCGACTCCATCGCGTCGATCTCCTCGTTGATCCGCATGGAGCCGAGCTCGGCGACGTACCCGCACCCGATCTTGGCGCCGACCATGTAGGCGAACATGAACGGCGTCGCCTCGCGAATCGGGCACAGCGCGCTGAAGACGCCGGCGTAGGAGCTCGCGCCGTAGCCGCGCAGCACGTACACCGACTCGTTCCCGCACGTCAGCCCGAACGTGAACTGCATCGCGAGCAGCACCAGCACCGAGCCCGTGATCAGGATGCCCACCTGGCGCAGCATCTCGGCGCTGTAGCGGAGCGAGCCGGGGATCTCGATGATGGTGCGGCCGGCGAACGAGGCGATCTCGCCCGCTTCGGTGAGCAGGCGTCGCACCGGGTCGGAGAAGCCCCGCGCGATCCGCTCGACCGCGTTCGGCGCCGAGGGCTCGCTCGGCCCGCGCCGGCGGTACGGAGGTGTGTGGGCTGACACTTCCATCGCTCACCTCACCTCAGTACCGCCGTCTCCGGGAACGCTCCCAGGAGCAGCGAGTTGATCAGGTAGTTGTAGATGTAGATGATGCAGAAGGAGATGACGACGGCCTGGTTGACCGCTCGCCCCACCCCGGCAGGTCCGCCCTTCGCGTTCATCCCCTTGTAACAGCAGACGATCGCGATGATGAAACCGAAGGTGAGCACCTTCAGTCCGTTGAACAGGACCTCGGGAATCGTGAAGTTCGAGGAGAAGGTGGAGATGTAACCCGCCGCGGTCTCGTGCCAGACGGTCATGTCGGCGACCATCTGCATCACGAGGCTGATCATCGTGTTCCAGTAGTTGAAGATCACCGTCATGACCCCGAGCGCGAGGAAGCGCGGAACGATCAGCGTCTTCACGAGATCGGTGCCCATCACCGCCAGCGCGTCGAGCTCGTCGCGGATCTTGCGGGCGCCGAGGTCGGAGCAGATGGCCGTCCCGGCGACGCCGGCGACGACCATGCCGTTGATCCAGGTCGACAGCTCCCGGACCGAGGCCATGATCGCGAAGGCCCCGAGGCGGTCCGTGGTGGCGAGCGTCGCGATGATGCTCCCGCCCGTGATGCCCGGGGCGCCCCACGAGAACACCGCCGTGCAGAACATCAGGGGGATGAAGGCGCGCTTGGCGACGAGCCAGCACTCGTCGACGAAGCCCGGGATCCACGTGTAGGGCGGCGTGACGGCCGAGACGATCGTCTGGCTCGTGAGGATGAGCATGCCGGCGATCTGCTCGAGCCAGCCCAGCGGGCCGGAGCCGAACGTCGGCCGCGGAGCGGGCCGCGAGCTCACCGGCGGGGCGGTAACCCGCCCCGTGGCGACACCCGACTCCATTAACGGCGCTCGCGATCGCGAGTGGGCATTCCCTCTCCTCCTGCCTGCGTCGGAGCGACGGCTCGCCCTCATGCGAGTCCGGCGCCTCCCCCGACGACTGGTGCCGAAGGCTATGGACGCGCCGCGAAGGAGGCCATACCGCCCTGGGGGAGGATGCGTCCGCCTTTTGGTGGAGATGGCGCCCGCGTCAGCGGTGTGAAGCCCGGTCGAGCGCCGTCAGGAGCTCGTCCCGAATGCGCTCGAGAACGGCCGTGGGCTGAAGCGCCGGCCCGCGCCTCGGCGTTACCCTCACGGTGCCCCAGCCCTCCGAGCGGGCGGCCAGATCGGCGTCCAGCAGGGCGATCTGACGCAGCAGCTCCCGCCGCATCGGCCCCTCGTCCACGGGCACCTCCGCGGGCGTCCGTGGGGGCGAGCCCGAGCCGCCCGAGGCGCGGATCGGCGTGTCGGCGGGCATTGCGCCTGACTCTAGGCTATGCGGGATGCGGGAGGTCCCGGAGGTGCGCGCCGGCGTGGTCGACGTCGCGGTGAAGCGCGATTTTCCGGCCCTCGCGCTCCGCGCGATCCTGTGCGGCGGCGCCGACCCGCGGGGGTCGCGGCACCGCCACGCGCGGCTCGACGAGCTCGACGACCGCGTGCGGCTCGCCGCCGTGGGTGGGCTGCGCACGGATTCCGTCGCGGGCGCGTACCGCGCGTTCGCGCGGCAGATCGGCCTCGACCCCGACGTCGATCTGAACCCGCTCGACCGAGCGGCGCTCGACCGGCTCCGCTCGGGCCGGTTCCGCTCCGGGTCGCACCTCGGCGACGCGCTCCTCGTCGCGATGCTCGAGACCAGCGTGCCGCTGTGGGCGCTGAACGCGCCCGCGGTGCGCGGCGACCTCCGAGTCCTCGCCGACGCCGACGGCAGGCTGGCGATCGCCGACGACCGGTGGCCGCTCGCCGCGCTGCTCGCCCCGCCGCGGTCCGACGTCGCGGCGACCGACGGCAGCGACCGCCTCGTCGTCTACGCGCTCCGGGTCGGCAGCGTGCCGCTGACCACGATCGAGGAGGCGTTCTGGCACGTGCGGGCCTCGCTGCCCGGAGACGCCCGATGACGCCGCTCGCCGCAGTCGACGGCCTCGTCCTCGTCGCCGTGGCCGTCGTCGCCGCGCTCGTCCTCGGGGTGATCGTGCTCGGCCGCTCGCAACGCGGGGGTCACTCGGGGTTCCTCGAATGGGACCCCGTCGCGCGCACGGCGTGGCGGCACGACCAGGAGTCCGTCGACGTCGAGGAGATGCTCGCGCTCCACAACGGGGAGCGCCGGCGTCGCGGCCTCGACGCGCTGACGATGGAGGAGTACCTCGAGCAGGTGCGTCGCGGCACGACCGGCCGCTGATCGGACGCTGCCTCTTTCGTCACTGGCTTCTCCTCCCGCGGGATGAAGGAAGCCCGCGAAGCGCTGACTACAGTCGGCCGCCATGGCCACCGCAGCCATCGATGCCCTGCGCCGATGAGCGCCCCGCCGATGTCCGAGCGCGTGACGAGCCACGTCGGCGACGGGGTCGCGACGCTGCAGCTCGCGAACGACGACGTGCCAGGCGCGGCCGGTCCGGGGCTGGCGAGCGAGCTGCTCGCCCACGTCCTCGAGGCCGAAGTCGACCCGGACGTCCGCGCGATCCTCATCGTCGCTCGTCCGGCATGGGACGCCTGCGTCGCGGACCTGTGGGAGCTCGTCCGCGCCGTCCGCCACTCGCCGAAGATCACGATCGCAGCCGTCGACGGCGCGGTGACTGGTGGAGGCCTCGAGCTCGTGGCGGGCCACGACCTCGTCCTCGCCGGCGCGTCGACATCGTTCACGTTCGCCGCCGGCCGGCGGATCGACGCCGACGAGGCGCGCGCTCGCGGTCTGGTGCACCTGGTCGTGTGCGATCCCGACCTGCTGTTC
>JAOPZQ010000317.1 GCA_025964075.1 Solirubrobacterales bacterium
GACCGGTCGCCGACGGCGCGGCCGTGGACACGCAGACGGCGGGCGCCCACGAGTTCACGGTGACGGCGACGGACAACGCCGGCAACAGCGCCACGAAGACCGTGCACTTCACGGTCACGGCGCCGTCCTCGCCCCCGCCGTCCTCGCCCCCGCCGTCCTCGCCGCCGCCGTCCTCGCCCCCCGCTCCGGTGACCGTCGACATCGGCAAGCTGCTCGCGGCGCTCGTCAAGAGCGTCACGATGAGCCATGGCGCGGCGCTGGCCAAGGGCAGCGGGAAGGTCGTGCAGACGGTGCCCGGCGCCGGGGTCCTCCAGGACTACGTGCTCGCGGCGGGCAGCGCGCTGCCGAAGGTCGCGGCCGTCGGCAAGCCCGTCGTCTTCGCCTCCGGGAGCCACCGGTTCGCCGGCGCCGGCACCGCCACGGTCAAGCTCCGCCTGACGAAGGGGGGCAAGAAGCGGCTCGCCAAGCGCGGCACCGTCAAGCTGCTGCTCGAGACCGTCTTCACCCCCGCCGGCGGGAAGCCGGTCCTCAAGACCCGGCAGGTCACGCTCAAGCGCTAGCGCTCGGGCGCCGGTCTGCTCCCTCGCGGCGGTCGTCTTGGGCGGATCAGCGCGAGCTGGGCACGATCCGCATGTAGGGGAGGGGCTGCTCCCAGCCGTCCGGGTAGCGCTCCTTCGCCTGTTCGTCCGAGACCGAGCCGGCGATGATGGCGTCGTCGCCCGGCTGCCACTGCGCAGGGGTGGCCAGCTGCTGCTCGCTCGTGAGCTGGAGCGAATCGATCACCCGCAGGATCTCGTCGAAGTTGCGGCCGGTCGTCCTCGGATAGATGAGGACGAGCTTGATCTTCTTGTCCGGCCCGATCACGTACACGTTGCGGAGCGTCGCGTTCTGGGCGGGCGTGCGCTGCGTCGGGTCGCCCGACACGTCCGGCGGGAGCATGCCGTAGGCCTTGGAGATCGCGAAGTCCGTGTCGCCGATCATCGGGTAGTTGACCGCGGTGCCCTGGCTCTTCTCGATGTCGGCGGCCCACTTCGCGTGGTTCTCCACGGGGTCGACCGAGAGGCCGATGATCTTCACCCCGCGCTTGTCGAAGTCGGGCTTGATCTTGGCCATGTAGCCGAGCTCGGTGGTGCAGACCGGCGTGAAGTCGCGCGGGTGCGAGAAGAGCACGGCCCAGGAGTCGCCGATCCAGTCGTGGAAGCGGATTCGTCCCTCGGTGGTGTCGGCCTCGAAGTCAGGGGCGTCGTCGCCGATGGTCAGTGCCATAGAGATCTCCTCCGCGAGCGAGTTGGGCGTTCGAGCATACCCGGGCTCCGGCGGAAGGGGTAACGTCGCGGGCCCCGGCCGGCGACCGCGTGCCGGGCGCGAGCAGGGCGATGACCTGGCCGCCGAAGCCCCCGCCCATCATCCGCGCCCCGGTCGCCCCCGCCGCCCGCAGGTGCTCGACGGTGCGCTCGACGGCGTCGGTCGAGGCGTCGTAGAGGTCGCGGAGGCTTGCATGAGAGGCGTCGAGGAGCGGTCCGAGCGCGGCCACCTCGCCGGCCTCCAGCGCCCCCACGGCGACGTCGACTCGGGCGTTCTCCTCGATCGCGTGTCGCACCCGCCGGTCGAGCGGATCCGGCAGGCGCTCGAGGTCCTCGACACGCGCGTCCCGCAGGCTCTCGAGCCCGAGCAGGTCCCGCGCGCGCTCGCATTCGGCCCGGCGTTCGTTGTACTTGGAGGCGGCGTGCGAGTGACGCTCGCCCGAGTCGACGACCACGAGCCGCCAGCCGTCGAGCACGAGCGGCACCGGCCGTGTCTCGAGCGTGCGGAAGTCGATGCGCAGGGCATGGCCCGCGGTCCCGAGGAGCGACGCGAGCTGGTCGAGCAGCCCCGTGTGCGCGCCGACCCAGTCGTTCTCGATCCGCGAGCACAGCCGGGCGAGCGCGACGCGGTCGGTCGGCTCGGGCTCGCCGGCCAGCGCGAGCAGCGCGAGGCTCAGCGCGACCTCGAGCGCCGCCGAGGACGAGAGCCCCGACCCTTCGGGCACCGTGCCCGCGAGCGCGATGTCGCCGCCGCGCAGCGCGACGCCGGCCGCGGCCAGCTCGCCGATCGCTCCGCGGACGAAGTCCCGCCAGTCGCCGCGGCGCTCGCCCGGGCCTCCGGCGAGCGCGAAGCGCTGGTCCTCGTCGTGGTCGACGGCACGGACCACGACGTGGTCGCCGGGCCGGGGCTCGGCGGTCGCGCGCACGCCCTCGGCGATCGCGAACGGGAGGCTCAGGCCGTCGTTGTAGTCCGTGTGCTCGCCGATCAGGTTCGCGCGCCCGGGGGCGAAGGCGACGATCGGGCCGGGCCTCACCCCTCGACCTCGGCCGCCCCGATGACGACCGTGCCGGGACCGAAGGTCACGTCCCCGCGCACCGTGAGGCGCTCGGCGCGGGCGAGCGACGGCGGTCCGCCCGGGAACCGGGCCTCGAAGTCGGCGATCAGCTTGTAGAACCGGGGGTCGAGGTCGACGACCGGCGGTGGCGCGCCGGACCGGTCGGGCGCCGGCTCCATCCGGCCGTCCTCCTCCAGGACGTACGCGTCGGAGCGCACGACCAGCAGGTCGTTCGTCGTCTTCACGGGCGCGAACCGGGTGCGGGGAACGCACACGACCTCGGCGCCCTCGATCGAGGAGAGCGCCGCTCCCATCGCGCTCTCCAGCTGGAGCACCTCGGGCGTCGAGGGATCCGCCGGGTCGACCGTCTTGCGGTTGACGATCAGCGGCAGCGGCGGCGGACCTTGCTCGGCGAGGGTCGGCAGGTGGAGCCAGAGGTTGTTGGTGTTGTAGTAGCGCCAGCGCCGGTAGTCGGTGAACGAGTCGTCGCCCTCCGGCACCTGCGCCGACTCGCGCAGCACGAGGCGACCGTTGCGCAGGGCGATGTGCCCGCCCTTGCGCTCGGCCTCGGTACCGACCACGACCTCCATCACGAACGGCCGGTGCTCGTCCGCCATCAGGGCGAGGACCCGCGGGTCGAACGTGGCGCCGAGGTTGTCGATGTTCGCGGTGAAGGCGTACTCGTAGCCGCGGTCGAGCAGCTGATCGAGCATGCCCGACCCGATGAGCGACGCGTACAGGTCGCCGTGCCCCGGCGGGCACCACTCGAGCTCCGGGTCGTCCGGCCACTCGATCGGCGTCAGGTCGTCCGCGCGCAGCTTCGGCTCGCGGCTCTGAAGGAAGTCGATGGGCACGTCGACCTCGAGCTCGGGGTGGACGGCCAGCGCACGCCGCGTGGCGTCCTGCGTCGAGAACGAGTTCATCAGCACGAGCGGCAGCCGCGCGCCGTGGCGCTCGCGCTGGGCCAGCACCTGCCGGACGATCACGTCGAGGAACGTGTGGCCGGGCTTGACCTCGATCAGCGACTTGGGCGACGAGAGCCCCATGCTCGTGCCCAGGCCGCCGTTCAGCTTCAGGATCACGGCGCGATCGAGCACGTCGTCCGGCGCCTCGGCGGTGAGGTCGTCGAGCGCGCGCACGTCGCGCACCGGCTCGAGCTCGTCACTCGGCAGCTTGCCCGTCTCGCCCGCGAGCAGCTGCTCGTAGGCCCGGCGAAAGGCCTCGATCGCCGCCTCCGAGACGTCGGCGCGGCGCATCTTCTCCAGCGCGGCGACGAGGCCGGGCGGGTCCGACATGGCTTACGTCGCCGGGGCTCGGCGGATGCGCCCCGAGCCCTCGCCGCGCGTCTCCGGCGGCTCGGGCCGCACCGGCCGCGCCAGCGCCCAGGCGATCATCACCGCCGCGAACACCAGCATGCCCAACCCCGTCCACAGGTCGATGTTGATGCCGGCCGCCTTGTGCTTGACCTGGTGCGAGCCGACGATCCCGACCACCGTCAGGACCACGCCGTAGAGGGCGAAGAGCCCGCCGATCAGGCGCCGGATGTCGAAGCGGTTGGCGGCTCGCGCGGCGCGCGCCTCCTCCTCGTCGCTGGCGCCGGTGGAGGGTAGTGGCGGTGTTTCGCTCATCGAGGCCGGTTCAGATGAAGATGATGTTGAGGATCACGAGCAGCGCGATCGCCACGCCGCCGAGCAGCGTCGGCGAGCGCCACCACACGCGGTCACGCGGATCGTAGTTCGTCTCGCGCTCCGGGTCGCGGGTGAGGCCCCAGACGAGTCCGCGCAGCTGCTCCGTCGGCTTCGGCTTCGTCACGAGCGAGACGGCGACCATCACGACGGCGTCGGCGAGGAAGGCGATGATCGCCTGCCAGAAGCTCGCGCTCAGCGCCGAGCCGAAGTGGAAGATCGTGTGGTACGCGTTCAGGCGGTTCACGGCATAGGCGGCGGCGGTGCCCGCGACGAGGCTCCAGAAGCCGGCCCACGCCGTCGCGCGGCGCCAGAACATGGCGATGATGAACGTGGCGAACAGCGGCGCGTTGAAGATCGAGAACAGCGTCTGGATGTAGTTCATGATGTTCGAGTAGCCCTTGGCGATGAACGCCGTGGCCAC
>JAOPZQ010000321.1 GCA_025964075.1 Solirubrobacterales bacterium
CGCCGCGTGCGCGGCCGCGAGGCGGGCGATCTGCGCGTCGGTCGCGCCGCGCAAGCGGAGCAGCGCGTCCTCTCGGCGATGCGCCTCGGAGAGCGCCGACTCGGCCGCGAGGCCGAGCGCCGCGGCCACGAGGAAGCCGGGGATGCCCAACAGCAGAAACAGGATCTTGGCGTTCGTCGCGTCGTCGCTCGCGAGCGTGAGCGTCTCGGCCGCGTCGTTCGCGACGACCGCCTCGCCCGGCACCTGCCGCTCGAGGACGTGCTGGACCGCGGTTGACCAGGTGGCCGCCCGGGACGGATCCGCGGGATAGGCGCCGTGATCGACCGTGATGTGCTCCTCGACCGTGACCGGCGGGAGGTCGGTGAGGCCGGGGTTCAGCACCGGCGTCGTCGTCCCCAGCCGCGCCTTCAGCGCCGGCAGGAGCACGCGCTGGAACGTCGCGTAGTCGATGACGACGGCGCGCGGCAGCATCGCGACGTCGCCCTGCACCTCGCCCGTGGGGATCTCGAACCACGGGGTTGCCTCTCGCAGGTCGACGCTGCCCGAGGCGGGCAGTGAGAGTCCGAGCGAGGGGCCGCCGCCCGGCAGGTCGATCGTGATGCGGCGCGTCGCGCCGAAGCCCGAGGCCGTGCGGAGCTGCAGGTTCAGCAGCGCGCCGCGGGCGAGCGAGCCCGAGGTCACGCGCACCCACGGATGGTGGGCGACGTAGGCGGGGTCGACGGCGAAGAGCCGCGCCGAGTAGCGGCCCTGACCCCCTTGGGCCCCGACTCCGACCACCACGTCGGCCGCGGCGAACCGCTCGACCCGGCGGACGCCGGGCACGGCGCCGAGTCGCTTGCCGAGCGCGGTCGGGTCGACGTTCAGCGACGTCGCCAGCGCGCGCATCTCGAGCTGCACCGGCTGGAGCGCGACCCGGGTCATCGAGCGCACCGCGAGGTCGACGAACAGGAGCGTCGAGGCGAGCATCGCGACGGGGAACGCGACGCCGACCGCGGCGACGAGCAGCCGCCGCGGGGCGCGCCTGACGCTCCGGGTGAGGAGCCAGCGGGTCATCGGAGGCGGCCCGAGCGCAGGACCACGCGCCGGTGCGCCATCCGGGCCACCGAGGGGTCGTGGGTGACGAGGACGACCGCGGCGCCCTGCTCGACGGCGGCGTCGACGAGCAGCCTCGCCACCGCCTCGCCGTTGGCCGAGTCGAGGCTGCCGGTGGGCTCGTCGGCGAGGACGGCGGCGGGGCGGTTGACGAGCGCCCGCGCGACGGCGACGCGCTGCTGCTCCCCGCCCGAGAGCTGGTCGGGCAGCTTCGCCGCGTGGCCGGCGAGGCCGACTCGGTCGAGCGCGGCGGCGACCCGGGCGCGGCGCTCGTCCGGCGCGACGCGATCGAGCAGCAGCGGGACCTCGACGTTCTCCGCGGCCGTCGCCTGCGGCAGGAGGCCGAGGCCCTGGACGACGAAGCCGCACGTGCGCCGCCGGAACTGAGCGCGCTCGGCGCCGTGCAGCGACGCCCAGTCGACGCCGGCGATCAGGGCCCGGCCGGCGTCGGGCCGATCGAGCCCCGCCAGGAGGTGCAGGAGCGTCGTCTTGCCCGAGCCGCTCGGTCCCGTCACCGCGACGACCTCGCCCGGGGCCACCTGCAGGGAGACGCCGGCGAGGCCGGTGAGCGCGAGGCCGTCGTCGAGGAACGTGCGCCCCAGCCCGATCGCCTCGACCGCCGGCTCAGTCATCCTCGACCACCAGACCGTCGCGCATCCGCAGCCGCCGGTCCGCCCGGTCGGCGATGAGTGTGTTGTGGGTGACCGTGAGGATCGCCGTGCCGTCGCGGTCGCGGAACGCGGCGAGCAGGTCGAGGACGCCGGCGGCGGTCTCCTCGTCGAGCTCGCCCGTGGGCTCGTCCGCGAGCAGGACGTCGGGGCGCGGCGCGAGCGCGACCGCGATCGCCACGCGCTGCGCCTCGCCGCCCGAGAGCTGCGCCGGGCGGTGGCGGCGCCGCGCGGTGAGGCCGACGCGCTCGAGCAGGTCGTCGACCCGCTCCCGGGTCTCGGCGCGCGGCCGGCCGTCGAGCACCAGCGGGAGCGCGACGTTCTCGGCCGCGTCGAGGAGCGGGTGGAGGTTGTCGCGCTGGAGGACGACGCCGATCCGCTGCCGGCGCCGGGCGGTGCGCGCCGCCGCCGGCAGGCGGGTGATGTCCTCGGCGCCGAGCATCACCGCGCCGCCGCTCGGCTCGAGCAGCCCGCCCATCACCTGGAGGAGCGTGCTCTTCCCGCTGCCGGACGGTCCCATCACGCTCGTCCAGGTGCCGCGGTCGAGCGCGAGGTCCGCGCCCCGGAGGGCGATCGTCTCGATCTCGGGCTCGCGGTAGATGTGGTAGAGGCCCTGCGCCTCGATGGCGACCGGCATCGCCTCAGCCGCTCGCCCGGACGAGCTTGATCTCCTCGTGGTGCTGGCCGCCGATGCGGATGGCGTGAATCATTCCGACGCCGCGGGCGTACCACTTGTGCTCGACCTTGTCGGGGTTGAGCGGGTCGGTGTCGAGGGTGAGAACCGTGTTGTGAAACGTGCCGGCCTTGACCTTCTGGGTCGCGGTCACGGTCAGCACCTTCGCCATGTCCTCGGCGACGCCGGGACGGTACTCCTGGCGGTAGGTGGGGCCGACCGCCGGCTTGGCGTGCACCACGACCCCGGGCAGCGCGCCGTCGACGCCCGTCTCCCAGGTGCCCTGGGTGCTGACGACGACGCCGTGCTTGTAGTCCTTCGAGTCCTCGCCGAAGTACCAGACGTTGCCCTGCTTGTCCTGCGCGTACCAGTCGGTCGTGTTCTCCTCGAGCGAGTGGTTCACAGTGACGACGTCGCCCACGATCACGCACTTGATGCCCATGATCGTGCGCGTGGCGCGGCTCACCGTGACGACAACGTGCTCCGGCACTCCGTCCTTCATGCCGTCGTAGACGCGGGTCATGCCCGGCTTGAGCGAGAAGTAGGGGTTGGTCACCCGGTTCGAGAAGTCCGCCGGAACGATCTTCGGGTGATACGGCGGCGCGCTCGTCGTCGTGGTCGTCGCCGCGATCGCAGTCTGAGTCGCGGTCGTGTGGGTCTTGCCGCTCGAGCCGCAGCCGGCGACCGCCGCCGCGGTCGCACCGGCGGCGAGGAGGGTGAGTGATGTCGCCTTGCCGAACATGGTCGGCATGGTGAGGAGGCCCGAATTAACGGACCATGAAAGGTCTTAGAGCTGCAGCACTCGGCGCACGTCGTGGACGCCCTCGATCAGGCGGTCGACGTCGGCGCGGGTGTTGTGCACGGCGAACGAGGCGCGCGCGGTGGCGTTGACGCCGAGGCGGCGCATCAGGGGCTGGGCGCAGTGGTGGCCGGCGCGCACGCAGACGCCGCGCGAGCCGAGGATCTCACCGACGTCGTGGGGATGGGCGCCCTCGACCGCGAACGAGATCAGCGCGCCGCGCTCGGTGGCGTCGGCCGGCCCGTGGATGTCGACGCCCGGGATCTCCTGGAGGAGCGGCAGCGCGTAGGCGACCAGGTCCTGCTCGTGGGCGCGGATGCGGCCGATCCCCAGCGCGCGGATCCAGTCGACGGCGGCGCCGAGGCCGATCGCCTCGGCGATCTGGGACGTGCCGGCCTCGAACTTCCAGGGCAGATCGGTCCACGTCGAGGAGTCCTCGCCGACGGTGCGGATCATATGGCCTCCGCCGATGAAGGGCGGCATCTCCTCGAGCAGCTCGCGCCGGCCGTGGAGGACGCCGATGCCGGTCGGGCCGTAGGCCTTGTGTCCGGTCCAGGCGTAGAAGTCGGCGTCGATCTCGCGAAGGTCGACGGGGATCTGGGGCACGGCCTGGGAGCCGTCGACCAGCGTGACGGCGCCGGCCGCGCGGGCGCTCCGGGCGATCTCGGCGACGGGGTTGATCGTGCCGACGACGTTCGAGACGTGGGCGACCGCGACGAGCTTCGGCCCCCGGCTCAGGAGCTCGTCGAACGCGTCGAGATCGAGGTGGCCGTCGTCGGTGACCGGCACGTAGGCGATCCGGGCGCCGCGCTCCTGGGCGACGATCTGCCAGGGCACGATGTTCGAGTGGTGCTCCATCTCGGTGAGCACCACGAGGTCGCCGGCGCCGAGGTTCTCTCGGCCCCAGGTGTAGGCGACGAGGTTGATCGCCGCCGTCGCGTTGGCGGTGAAGATCGTCTCCTCGACGGTCGAGCCGAGCCAGTCGGCGATGCGCTCGCGCGCGCCCTCGAAGAGGTCGGTCGCCTCGACCGCGAGCGGGTAGACGCCGCGGTGGATGCTGGCCCGGTGCTCGGTGTAGTAGGACGTCATCGCGTCGATGA
>JAOPZQ010000325.1 GCA_025964075.1 Solirubrobacterales bacterium
TCGGAGCTCTACGAGCTGCGCGTCGCGGAGCCGTACCGCGAGCGCGTCGCGCGGCTCGTACGGGACTGGGAGGCCGAGGTCGATCGTCTCGTGTCCGGTTCCGACGACGCGATCCCGACGCAGGCCCAGGTGATCGGCGCCGTCAACGACGCCGCCGGTGCCGACGGCGTCGTCGTCTGCGCCGCAGGCAGCCTGCCGGGCGACCTGCACAAGCTCTGGCGCGCCCGCGACCCGGACGCCAAGGGCTACCACGTCGAGTACGGCTACTCGTGCATGGGCTACGAGATCCCCGGCGCCATGGGCGTGAAGCTCGCGGCGCCGGAGCGCGACGTCTACGCGATGGTCGGCGACGGCTCCTACCTGATGCTGCCCGGCGAGCTCGCCACGGCGGTCGCCGAGCGGATCCCGATCGTCGTCGTGCTCGTCGAGAACCACGGCTACGCCTCGATCGGCGCGCTCTCGCGCTCGGTCGGGTCGGCCGGGTTCGGCACCCACTACCGCCGGGCCGGCGGCGCGCTCCCGCTCGACTCGCCGGACGGCTCGAGCCTGGCCGGCACCGCCGAGCCGCTGCCGGTCGACCTCGCGGCCAACGCGCAGAGCCTCGGCGCGCGTGTGCTCCGCGCGCGCACGATCGAGGACGTCCGGGCGGGGCTCGAGGAGGCGCGCGGCGCGGAGGGCCCGGTCGTGATCGCCGTCGAGGTCGACCGCTACGCCGGCGTGCCGGCGTACGACGGCTGGTGGGAGGTGCCGGTCGCCGAGGTCTCCGAGGACCCGGCGGTGCAGGGCGCCCGCCAGGACTACGAGCGCGCCCGCCGCGCGCAGCGCCGCTACGTCGAGCGGCCATGAGCCGGCTGCTCGTCCACGCCGCCCCGGGCCCGGGCCCGCTGCTCGAGGTCACGCCGGAGTCCGCCGGGTGGCGCCACGTGGGCTTCACCGTCGCCCAACTGCCGGGGGGTCAAGTCTTTCGTTGCCACACGGCGGATCGCGAGCTGTGCCTCGTCGTCGTCGAGGGCCGCTGCCACGTCCGCTCGGAGCACGGCGAGTGGCGCGACCTGGGCGAGCGGGCGGACCCGTTCTCCGGCCGGCCCCACGCCGCCTACCTGCCGCCGAACACCGCGCTCGAGGTCGAGGGCGCCGCAGGGGGCGGCGAGGTCGCGCTGTGCTTCGCGCCGGCGAGGAGCGGCGCCGCGGCGCGCATCCTCGAGTCCCCGCCGGTCGAGATCCGCGGGCGCGGCGCCCAGGAGCGCGAGGTGCGCGCGATCCTGATGGGCGACCGCGAGGCGGAAGCGCTGCTCGTGTGCGAGGTGCTGACGCCGGCCGGACACTGGTCCAGCTACCCGCCGCACAAGCACGACCGGGACGCGCTGCCCGACGAGTCCTATCTCGAGGAGACCTACTATCACCGTGTGCGACCGTCCCAGGGCTTTGCGCTCCAGCGCGTCTACACCGGCGACGGCGAGCTCGACGAGACGCTCGCCGTGCGCGACCGCGACGTCGTGCTCGTGCCGCGCGGCTACCACACGGTCTCCGCGCCGCCCGGGTACGAGGTCTATTACCTGAACGTGATGGCGGGCCCGACGCGCGAGTGGGCCATCGCCAACGACCCCGACCACGAATGGCTGCTGCAGCCGTGAGGGCCGCGGTCCTCCACGCGCCCGGCGACGTGCGGCTCGAGGAGCGGGTGACGCCGGAGCCGGGCCCCCGCGAGGTGCTCGTCGAGGTCGGCGCGGTCGGCGTGTGCGGCTCGGACGTGCACTACTACGAGCACGGGCGGATCGGCCAGCACGTGGTGCGCGGCCCGCTGGTGCTCGGGCACGAGGCCTCGGGCCGAGTGGTCGCACTCGGCGCCGGTGCCTCCCGCCACCGCGTCGGCGACCGCGTCGCGCTCGAGCCGGGCGTGCCCTGCGGGGCCTGCCGCGAGTGCCGCTCCGGCCGCTACAACCTGTGCCGCGACGTGCGCTTCCTCGGCACCCCGCCGATCGACGGCGCCTTCACCGACCAGGTGGCGATTCACGAGGACTTCGCGTTTCCCCTACCGGACGGCGTCTCCGACGAGGCCGGCGCGCTGATCGAGCCGCTCGCGGTCGGCCTCTGGGCCTGCCGTAAGGCGAACGTGGGCCCCGGTGACCGCGTGCTCGTCACCGGCGCCGGGCCGATCGGGCTGCTCGCACTGCAGGCCGCGCGCGCGTGCGGCGCCACGGAGCTCGCGATCACCGACGTCAACGAGCGGCGACTGGAGCTCGCCCGCCGGCTCGGCGCGACGCGCACGATCGACGTGGCGCGCGCGTCCGTCGAGGGCGAGTACAACGCGCTGCTCGAGTGCTCCGGCAGCACGACGGCGCTCGTCGACGGCCTCGCGGCGCTGCGCCCGGGGGGCACCGCCGTCGCGGTCGGGATGGGGCCCGACGAGGACGCGACGCTTCCACTCGCGCTCCTGCAGACGCGCGAGCTCTGGCTCACCGGGACGTTCCGCTACGCGGGCGTCTACCCGGGGGCGATCGCGCTCGCCGCCGCGGGCCGGGTCGACCTCGAGGCGCTCGTCACCGGCCGTTTCGGCCTGGAGGAGACGGAGTCGGCGCTGCGCGCGGGCCGCGAGGACGCGGACGCGGTGAAGGCGATGGTCCTACCGCGCTCGTCGCGGTCTCAGCCGGCGACGTGATCGCGCAGGCGCGCGAGGCGGTCGTCCCACGCCGCCCCGACCTCGGCCATCCAGCGGACGGCGTCGTCGAGCGGCTCGGGAGTCAGGCGGTAGCGCGTCTCGCGCCCCTCGCGCCGGCCGGTCACGAGACCGGCCTGCGCGAGCTGCGCCAGGTGCTTCGCCACCGCCTGGCGTGACATCGGCAACTCGGCCGCGAGCGCCGATGCCGTGACCGTCGGCCGCTCGGCGAGCGAGCGCACGACCGCCCGCCGCGTCGGGTCGGCGAGCGCGACGAAGACCGCGCCCGCCCGCTCGTCG